>JAHDCM010000264.1:0-3781 GCA_020629895.1 Bacteroidota bacterium | reverse complement strand
ACAAATAAAAACCTTTATGAAAAAACACATTTTAAGCATTCAAAGCTTTTTCGTCTTATTATTACTGGTAGCTTTTTCTACCACAACAGTAGCTCAAAAGATAGAAAAAGCTCCTAAAAACACCTCGCGTAGTCTTACCAAAATGGTAGATAAAGCGAAAGATGCCATTGGAAAAAAATATACCTATGAAGAGGTAGCCAATGACCCCATGAAAACCCGCATCTATACTTTAGATAACGGGCTGAAGGTCTACCTTTCTGTTAATAAAGAAGCTCCTCGTATTCAAACCTCCATTCCTGTACGGGTGGGTTGTAAACAGGACCCTCGCGAAACAACAGGTTTGGCACACTACCTAGAACACATGATGTTTAAAGGTACCGATGAGATCGCTTGTACCAATTGGAAGGAAGAACAAAAATTGCTACAAGAAATCACCGATCTCTACGAAGCACACCTCAACGAAAAAGACCCTACTAAGAAAAAGGACCTTTACAAAAAAATTGATAGTGTTTCTTATGAAGCGTCAAAACTTGTCGCGCCAAATGAATACGATAAATTGATTTCTTCTTTGGGAGCCAAAGGTACCAATGCCTATACCTCTACCGACGAAACGGTTTATATTAATGATATTCCCGCCAATGAATTGGAAAAATGGTTAAAATTAGAATCTGAGCGTTTTAGCCAATTGGTGTTGCGTTTATTCCATACAGAGTTGGAAACGGTTTATGAAGAGTTTAACATGTCACAGGATAGAGACGGCAGCAAGGTCTATCAAACGATGTTAAGGAATATTTTCCCCAAACATCCCTATAATATCTCTACTATCGGTTTAGGTGAACATCTCAAAAATCCTTCTTTAGTAGCCATCAACGAATTCTTTGACCAATATTATGTGGCTAATAATATGGCGATCTGCTTGGCAGGTGATTTAGATTATGATAAAACCATTACTTTAATTGATAAGTATTTTGGTGACTTACGTACAGGAGAAGTACCTGAATTTACATACGAAAAAGAAGCCCCTATTACGGCTCCTATTATCAAAGAAGTAGTGGGTAGTGAAGCAGAATCAGTCAATATATATTTCCGTTTTGATGGGGCTGGCACCGAACAGTCAAAACACCTCGAAATGGCGGATATGATTCTTAAAAACGGAAAAGCAGGACTAGTTGACCTCAACCTAGTACAACAACAAAAGGTATTAGCTGCCACTGTCTATCCAATGATGTTAGGTGATTACTCGGTGCATGTGTTTTCGGGCAAACCAAGAGAAGGACAAACACTAGATGAAGTACGTGATTTATTACTTGGACAAATCGAATTGTTAAAGCAAGGAGAGTTTGAAGATTGGTTGATGGATGCAGTGATCAAAGATTTTAAACTCAGCCAAATTAGAGGCTTTGAAAGTAATCGTGCGCGTACTAGCTATATGGTAGAGTCGTTTATCAACGAAATTTCGTGGAAAGATATGGTTGCTCATATCGAACAATTAGATGCCTTAACTAAAGAAGACATCGTTAATTTTGCTAAAAACGGATATGGTGATAACTATGTTTGTATCTACAAACGTCAAGGAAAGGATACTAGCTCTATGAAGGTAGAAAAACCGCCTATTACTCCCGTAGAATTAGACCGATCAAAAGAATCTGATTTTGCGAACAGTTTTGCCAAAATAGAATCGGGAAGTCTAGAACCAATGTTCTTAGATTATAAACGTGATATTCGTAAATTCCGCACCCTAAATGATCTCGAATTTAGCTATATCAAAAACGAAAATAATGACCTCTTTAATCTCTACTATATACTTGATATGGGTACCGCCCACAACAAAAAACTAGGCATGGCCATCAAGTATCTTCCTTTCTTGGGAACCGACAAATATACCGCTGAGGAACTGAAGAAGGAATTTTACAAACTAGGGCTTAGTTTTAATGTCAATTCTGGTGGAGAACGTTCTTATGTGACCCTTTCTGGATTGGACGAATCATTTGAAGAAGGGATTCGTTTATTTGAACATCTACTCGCTAATGCCAAACCCGATGAAAAAGCTTTAGAAGATATGATTGCGGGTGCATTAAAAGCTAGAGAAGATGCGAAGTTAAATCGAAACAATATTTTCTGGAATGGCTTATATACTTATGGCATTTATGGTTCCAAGTCACCTACTACTAATGTCCTTTCCAATGAAGAACTAAAAGCGTTAAAAGCAGCAGATTTAGTAGAGCTTATTAAAGGATTAACAAGCTATGATCACTATATTTTCTATTATGGTAGTCAAGCACCTGCTCAAGTAGTAAAACAAGTAAATACTTATCATAAACATCCTAAGAAACTAAAGGTAATTCCTGAACCTGTCAAATTCGTACAACAGGCTACCGACAAAAATAAAGTGTACTTTGTAGATTATGATATGGTACAAGCCAATATCCTAATGTTATCTCGTGAAGAAAAATTTGACAAAGATCAAATTCCTATGGGGCGTGTTTTTGGAGAATATTTTGGTAGTGGACTATCGTCTATTGTATTCCAAGAAATTCGTGAAAAACGAGCCTTAGCTTATTCTGCATTTGCTGGTTATAGCTCCCCTAACAAACCTGAAAAACACCACTATGTTACCGCATACATGGCTGTACAAGCCGATAAAATGAAAGACGCAATCAAAGCAATGGATGAGTTGCTCACCAATATGCCACAAGCTGAACAACAATTTGAGTCAGCGAAAACATCGCTGATGAAGAAAATCGAATCAGAACGTGTCACCAAAGCACGTAAGTTCTTCTCTTATCTCAGTGCTAAAGATCGCGGTATTGATTATGACCTAAGAAGAGATACATACCGAGAGGCAAAAGATATTACCCTTGACCAAATGAACGAGTTCTTCCAAAAGAATATCAAAAACGATACACATACCTTCTTAGTCATTGGTAAAAAAGATGACATCGACCTTGATTACCTCAAGACATTAGGAGACTTCGAAGAATTGACCCTTGATCAATTATTTAATTACTAAAAATTGATTTATCCTTTTTTAAGGTCAAGCCTTGTATAGAAATATGCAAGGCTTTTTTTGTTAAACTTGCTACCTTCTAAACATATCTATAAAAAATCTTTGCACCTCGCACCTCGCACCTCGTACAAATACCCTATCTTTGCAATTCATTTTCCTTCCATAAAAATCAATTACCGATGGCTGAAATTGTAAGAATGCCGCTCATGACAGACACAATGGCTGAAGGAGTCATAGCAGAATGGTTCAAAGAAGTAGGAGAGACCGTAGAATCTGGTGAACTAATCGCTGAAATAGAAACTGATAAAGCCACCATGGACTTTGAAGCCCCAGAAGATGGTGTATTATTGTATCGCGCACCCGCACAAGCAGCCGTACCAGTAAATGCACTATTGGCAATTATTGGAGAAAAAGGGGAGGATATTTCTGCCATTCTAGAAGCAGAAAAAGAGGCAGTAGCCGCAAGTGCTTCAACAACAGCAGAACAAACACAGGAGGTACAAACCGCTAATTCAACAGCCTCTCAAGTTACTAGTCCACCAGTTATTCAAACGCCTAGCCCACCAGTAACTCAAGTTACTAGTCCGTCGTCAGTTGTGCAAACGCCTGCAACTCCCAATAATACCCGTCTAAAAGCCTCGCCCCTTGCTAAACGACTAGCTGCCGATAACAATATTGATATTACCCAACTACAAGGCTCTGGCGAGGAAGGACGTATCATTAAAAGAGACATCGAAGCCTATCTCCAAAATCCACCAGTCCCTCAAGCCCTCA
>JAHDCM010000263.1 GCA_020629895.1 Bacteroidota bacterium | reverse complement strand
CTCCATTATATATGGTTTTTTCTGACATTCATCGCTTTTACAAAGGTATAACGCGTGGACGATGGAACGATTGACGGTCAATCGTTTCATCGTCGGTCGTCAATCGTTCAATCATAAATCACAAATTATGTCCACCAATAATTCAACAGCCTATTGGAACCAAAATCTTCGCTACTTAGCGATCCTTCTTTTTATATGGTTTCTAGTCTCCTACGTCTTTGGCATTTTCCTAGTAGAGCCTCTAAACACCATTCAACTAGGCGGCTTCAAACTCGGTTTTTGGTTTGCTCAACAAGGCTCTATTTATACCTTCGTAATCTTGATCTTCATTTACGTTTGGTTGATGAATAGGCTCGATAAGAAATACGGTTTTGACGAAGATTAATTTATCTTACTTGTAAAACACCTCATCATGGATGTTCAAACTTGGACTTTTATAATCGTAGGATTGACCTTTGCACTTTATATTGCAATTGCTATATGGGCAAGGGCAGGGTCAACCAAAGAGTTTTATATTGCTGGTGGCGGTGTTCCACCAATTGCCAATGGAATGGCAACGGCAGCAGATTGGATGAGTGCTGCCTCCTTTATTTCGATGGCGGGTTTAATTTCTTTTATGGGCTACGATGGCTCTGTATTTTTGATGGGTTGGACGGGAGGCTATGTCTTACTAGCATTATTACTCGCTCCCTATCTACGGAAATTTGGCAAATTTACGGTTCCTGATTTCATTGGTGACCGTTATTACTCTAATCTGGCTCGAACAGTAGCTGTAGCCTGTGCGATCATTGTTTCGTTTACCTACGTTGCGGGGCAAATGCGCGGGGTTGGAGTTGTTTTTTCTAGGTTTCTGGAAGTAGACATTAATATAGGCGTTTTGATAGGAATGGCTATTGTGTTCTTTTATGCAGTAATGGGTGGCATGCGCGGCATTACCTACACACAAGTCGCTCAATATTGTGTGTTGATTTTTGCTTATATGGTACCTGCCATTTTCATTTCACTAGCCATGACGGGTAACATTATTCCACAATTAGGCTTTGGTGGTACTGCTGCAGACGGGACTTATCTACTAGATAAATTGGATGGACTTCATACAGAACTTGGTTTTGCGGCTTATACCGCTGGCACCAAATCTATGATTGATGTATTTTGTATCACCTTTGCCTTGATGGTTGGCACCGCAGGATTACCACATGTAATTGTTCGTTTTTTCACGGTTCCAAAGGTAAGAGATGCTAGAAGATCGGCAGGATGGGCACTTATTTTTATTGCCATTCTTTATACTACTGCTCCTGCTATTGCTGTATTTGCCCGCACTAATATGATCAATACTATTGCAGATAAGCAGTACTCAGAAATGCCGGCTTGGGTAAGTAATTGGGAAAAAACAGGATTATTGACATGGGAAGATAAAAATGGGGATGGTAAGGTGCAGTATTATAATGATAAAAACACCACATTCGTTGCTAATGTTGCGCATTCAAAAGGGTGGCAAGGGAATGAGTTGACCATTGATAGAGACATCATGGTACTAGCGAACCCTGAAATCGCCAATTTGCCGGCTTGGGTCATCGCTTTAGTTGCAGCAGGTGGTTTAGCGGCTGCACTTTCTACGGCTGCGGGTTTACTCTTAGTTATTTCCACTGCTATTAGTCGTGATCTGATTAAGATGCAGATCAAACCCGACATCTCCGAAAAAGGAGAATTATTATCTGCTCGTATTGGAGCTGTGTTTGCGGTTATGGTGGCTGGTTATTTTGGGATTAATCCGCCAGGTTTCGTAGCCGCTACGGTAGCTTTAGCCTTTGGATTAGCCGCTGCCTCCTTCTTTCCTGCTATTGTGCTAGGAATTTTTGATAAACGGATGAACCGAGAAGGGGCTATTGCAGGAATGATTGTTGGCATATCCCTTATGCTGTTTTATATGCTAAAGTATAAATTGCAGTATTTTGGTGGTGGAACAGCAGATGACTGGTGGTTTGGCATTTCACCTGAAGGCTTTGGAACTGTTGCTATGTTGGTGAATATGGTGGTTTCTATTGTTATATCCCGCCTTACAACTCCACCACCTGCCGAAGTACAAGCAATTGTGGAAAATATAAGAATTCCAAGTGGTGCAGGAGCCGCACACGATCATTAAGACGTTTGACGATCAACGATGGAACGATTAACGTCAATCCTTCCATCGTCGATCATTAATCGTCTTTAACAACAAGCCTTTTCACTTACCGCCTTCCCCACTTCGTAATGTGGATCATTGAATTGGGCATCTTCATGGAAATAATATACCTCCCACTGTACCCCATCAGGGTCATTGACCCAGAATTTATCTTGTACCGCATAGCAACAAGCTGTACCTATTTCTTCCCGTTCTACAATTCCTTGCTCTTTCGCTACTGCTAAACGTTCTTTCATCTCCTCTACTGTTCCTACTTGAAAACCTAGATGCCCAAAGTGAGCTTGTACCCGATCTTTGTTCTCAATAAAAGAGATGATGAGTGATGGATTCTCCAATTCGTACTTGGCGTACTTAGCTTTTACCTTACTAGGCTCTTGCCCAAAAAAGGTAGTATAAAAATCAATTGTCTTTTGCATATCTGCTACATATAAAGAGACATGCATTCTTGGAAATTTTGCGGTTGTATTCATGATAAAAGTTTAAATTATTTATTGCAATATTACGATTAATCAAGTCAAAAAAAGTACTACGGGAGACTTATAGAATTGACATGCCTAGCTGTCGCTCGCTCATCACCTTCTCTTGTCAACAAATAGCCTAATACAGTGTCAATATCCATTTATTTTTGGTCTAGCATTTACTGTCCTTATCACAACATTTTTCACTAGGAGAAAAAGAACTGAAAAATAATGCCATTAATTGAGCCGTTTCTTTCCACTGTTCTTTATTAATGCAGTAACAAACACTGGTTCCTGATACAGTACCCTGTATAAGCCCTATCCCTTTTAGTTCTCGTAAATGTTGTGAAATAGTCGGTTGTGCTAAACCAATTTCTTTTACTAACTCGCCACATACGCAGGCATTAATTTTAATTAGATGCTGTAAAATGGCAATACGGGCAGGATGTCCTAGTACTTTGGCAATACGCGATAAGTCGTTTTGCTCTTTAGTGAATATTTCAGATTTGGTGACTCCCATATTTATATCTATTTGTTAATTGCAATATTACGATAAATAAATTTATAGTGCAAGTTTTTTTTGCCACAGAGATCACAAAGAGGGACATAGGGAGAAGAAACCACATAAGATAAATTATTTTGATTGTTAGTCAAGACAGCCTCTAAAAAGCTTGAAATAAAATAGAGAGTTTTATCTTTGAATAGTAGCAAATGATATTTTCATTATGAAAAAACTATTTTACATTCTATTTTTTTTACTCCTTCTACCCTCTTTTTCTCTTGCTCAAACGAAAAACGTCAACAAGGGCAACCAACAATGGGTACAATATTATTTTCAAGGAAAAATAAATGAGGAGTGGAGCTGGTTGACAGATGCTGGTTTTCGCTGGAAGGATTGGTGGGATAATCCTACCCAATATTTTGTGCGTACAGGCATCGGTTATCACTTACATCCTGATGTACGTGTACTTGCTGGTGCTGCTTATATCAGGTTGCATACTGGTGACGATTGGCAGCGCAATGAGTGGCGGGTTTATCAGGAGTTAACGTTGAAACAAGGATATGAAAAGGTCCAGCTACAACATCGCTTCCGCTCGGAGCAGCGTTGGGTGCGCCATCTAGCAACTGGAGCAAGCAGCTTTAATTGGCGGTTGCGGTACCGTTTTACAGTAACCGCTCCAATCGTTACCTTATCACCACAATATCCTGATCGCAAACTATTGATAAGTGTGGGCGATGAGGTGTTAGTAAATGCAGGTAAGGAAATTGTCCATAACTTATTAGATCAAAATCGTTTTTTGATAGGCGGTGTATTACAATGGCAAAAAAACTTGGCTTTTACACTCACTTATCATCATAATTTTAAGGAGCGCAATGTTGTGAATAGTTATGATCGAACAGGGATTTTGTGGTTGGGGATAAAACATAAGCTTAATTTTACTAAGAAAACATAAGCCACTAATGGAAAATTTAAGACAGGAAATTTCTAAATGTGAACTATGCAAGGATGTTTTAGCGCATGCTCCACGTCCCGTATTTTCATTTACAGCAACTAGTAAAATTGTCATTATTGGGCAAGCTCCTGGTTCTATTGTACATCAATCGGGTATTCCGTGGGATGATAAGAGTGGCGATAATCTACGAGCGTGGATGGGTATTGAGAAATCTATATTTTATGACTCTCACAAAATTGCCATCATGCCTATGGGGTTTTGTTACCCTGGAAAGGGGAAAAGTGGCGATTTACCTCCTCGTAAAGAATGTGCACCGACTTGGCATCACTTGATACTTCAATCTTTAAATGATGTTGAGCTTATTTTATTGATCGGGAAATATGCCCAAGATTATTATTTGGGAAAAAAAGTAAAGCGAAACTTAACAGAGACGGTGAGGAGTTTTCATGAATATTTACCTGATTATTTCGTATTACCGCATCCTTCCCCTAGAAATAATATTTGGATGAAGAAGAATGAGTGGTTTAGGAAGGAGGTACTTCCTGTTTTTAGAATGCGGATTGCCGCGTGTTCTTTGTCTTAAAACTCGCTACGCTCAAACAAGGCTGCTACATCACCAAGCCGCGCTTCTTGTTTCATCCTGTTTTTATGACCAAAAATCTCGAAGGTCAAAGGCCAACTCTCTTGGCCCTTTTCTGCGTGATTCGGAAGTTTTTTTTATGTTGATCGCAAATCGTTCTATCGTCCATCGTTTTTACGCATTCTGGCAATCATCACGGGTGGATTATTCTGATAAACTTTTCGGTGTAATTTGGGGATACCTTCACTAGGCGGGAAGCAAGGTTCTAGGAGGCGATCTAGTAGGAAACCTTCATTGAAGAAAAGTTGTAGTAACTCGCCAATTGGACGGTGAAAGTAGTAGTGCAATTCGGGTTGCCCTTGTATACCTAAGCCTTTGTATTGCCGATAAACAAGATAATCGCGTATTTGGATGGCATAACGATCTAGCACCTCTCCATCTATTTCTTCGACTTCATGTATAAAGCGTGTATTATCCATTGAAAAACAGGGGTGTGGAATGGAGAAGGTGAACGTACCTTTCGCTGGTAGAGCTTGGTAAGCAAATTGAATGAGTGGTTCGAGTTGGTCAATGTCCTGGATGGCCATCGTACATACAATGGCTTCGAATTGGGGGTAGTCTTTTAATAGTGCTTGTGTTTCTTCGAGTTTGGTGGCATCAATAGTGCGGTAATCAATGTTAAATGCCTGTGATTTCGATTGGGCAATTTCGATGAGTTGATCAGATATATCAATGGCAACGACTTTCGCGCCATGTTGGGCGAGACTACGTGAAAAGTGACCATTTCCACAGGCTAAATCAAGGATGAGTTTGTTCGGAGTGATTTCAAGCAGATCGAGTTGGTTTTGTTCTAGGAGGGTTTCGTGAAAGGTGTTACCTTCTCCCATTCGCTCATCCCAGAAGGCGGCGTTGGTGTTCCAGATGTTTTTTATTTCTTTGGATAAGGACATATTTGATGATTGAACGATGAAACGATTAACGATG
>JAHDCM010000262.1:2942-5688 GCA_020629895.1 Bacteroidota bacterium | reverse complement strand
GCGTGAGGGATAGTAGCGGTAGCTTGGCGAAGTAGAAAAGTAGTGCGGCTTGGACTAGCAGGGCTGACGAAGGAAGACACTGCTAGGACTTTAGCCGAACACTTTTTATACGAGACAACTACAAGTGGATAGCCCGACCTGAAGTAGGGATTGAAGGACTGGCGGAGGTAAGGATAGAGAGAAGAGATATTACTGTGACCCGCCAGTTCTGAAAGACCTACGAAAGGACACGCCCAGAGTATGATTGGGTGATTGGATTATTGGATACGGTTGTACACACGGTGGTCGATGGTGAGTTGATTGGCAATGTGATCAACGCCAATTTGGAGGACTTGTGGTAGTTCTTCGCTAGTGCCGCTAACTTCATATAATTGAAGGATCAGTAGTTGTTCGACTTCTTTGATGATTTTGTATTTGCCCTTTACTTGTAGTTCGGGAATGGCATGGATAGCGAAGGTTTGATCGGTAAAGGTATAAGAGATATGCCATTTGCTACCATCTTGGCTGGTGCCTTGACGACGCCATTTCCCTTTGATGAAGGAGGCGTATTTAACTTTACTTTTCTCCATGCGAAGAATGAAGTAGGCGAGTACGACAAGGAAAAAAAGGACATTGAGCATGATGAGCATATAGGTGACTACATCTTGCGTGCCGATAAGAAGTGGGTGCATCTGAATGGTGAATAGAATGGATAAAAGGTGATGGTACGCATTGAAAACAGTTGCTTGATAAAAATGGTTCGACGGTGGGGAGAGATGAAGAAAATGGTGGTAGAATATGTGTTTTTTAGGTTATGTAAACGAGTAAAAAAAAGAAAGGTGCAGTAAGTATTAAATAAACTTACTACACCAAATACCAAAATGTTGAACGTTTGTTTAAAATTATATATGATTATATAAACAACGGTTGCAAAGATATGACTTTTTAGGCAAAAAGTCCGTTTCTTTTTTAGAAACAATATGCATTCGCTTCAATCAGTTTATCGGCGATTTTACGGCGAGCATTTTTAGTGTTATAAGGTTGTACTTTGGTAAATCGTTTTAGACCTAATAACAACATTCGTTGTTCATCGCCATCGGCAAATGCGTAAATTGCTTGACGACCTGCATAAGCTGTTTTTTCGGCAGCTTCAATAGCTACAATTTTGGTCATAGCAATTTGTGCCTCATTAGCTGCTTCACCATATAGATTAATGCGTTTTTGAGTACGTAATACAGTAGATTCTAAGATGTAGGTATGCATAAGCATATCGGCTACATTAAGTAGAATTTCCTGTTCTTCTTTAAGTGCCATTCCGATACGTTGAACAGCGGCTCCTGCAATGAGTAGTACTGATTTTTTAAGTTTGGTAACTAATTCTTTTTCGGTACCTAGTGAGCCTTCTGGAGCGTCTCCAAAAGTAGGGACTGCCATTAGTTCGTTACTGACTTTTTTGGCAGCACTAAGTAAGTCTAGCTGTCCTTTCATGGCTTTTCGAAGCAACATATCAACGGTAAGCATACGGTTGATTTCGTTGGTACCTTCGAAGATACGTGTGATACGGGCATCCCGATATAAACGCTCAACAGGTGACTCAGCAGAGAAGCCCATTCCACCATAAATTTGCACGCCTTCATCAACTACATACCCTTGCATTTCTGATCCAAATACCTTTAGCATAGCACATTCAATAGCATATTCTTCTACACATTTTGATTTGGCTTTTATAGGATCCATACCGTTGGCGATCATGTCATCGTGTGCGCGGTCAATATTGTAAGCGGTACGATAAATAGCTGATTCTTGTGCATAGGTTAATGCTGCCATTTGTCCAAGTTTGTGCTTAATAGCTCCAAAACTTGAAATAGGCACTCCAAATTGGATACGCTCGTTTGCGTATTTGACGGAATATCCAATACATTTTTTAGAAACTCCTACGGCACTGACGCCTAGTTTGATACGTCCTGTATTTAATACATTTACCGCAATTTTAAATCCTCCATTCCGCTCTCCTAATAGATTTTCGGCGGGTACTTTAACGTTTTCGAAGAAAATTTGACGGGTAGAAGATCCTTTAATCCCCATTTTCTTTTCTTCTTCTCCTTTGGTAATTCCTCCAAACGATTCTTCTATGATAAAGGCAGATAAATTGGGATCATTGTCAATTTTGGCAAATACGATGAAGATGTTGGAGAAACCTGCATTGGTAATCCACATTTTTTGTCCATTGATGATGTAGTGACTACCATCTTCAGAGAGGGTTGCTTTGGTTTTGGCAGAATTGGCATCTGAACCAGAACCTGGTTCGGTTAGGCAGTAACAGGTTTTCCATTCAGCCGATACTAGTTTGGGTAGGTATTTGGCTTTTTGTTCGGCATTTCCATATAATAAAATGGGAGCAATACCAATACTAGTTTGTACACCTACAACTAGTGAAATGGAGTGTGCTTGGCCGCCTACCTCATTATTACTGATAGCAGTTAAAAAGTCCATTTCGATTCCTCCATATTCTTCAGGTACACCAATGGCTAAGAAACCTAGTTCACCTGCTTTTTCTAAAAGCATGGGAGCAATACTCAAGTCTTTTTGTGAGTCGATTAAGTCAATGCGAGGCTCTACTTCTTGTTCAATAAAGTCGTGCATTGCCTTACGCATCATCTGCTGCTCTTCAGAAAGTTCGGCAGGAATGAATACATCGGCAGGATTGGTTTCTTTGATGATAAATTCGCCACCTTTGGTAAGTGCATTTTTCTCTATCGTGTCCATT
>JAHDCM010000262.1:0-2842 GCA_020629895.1 Bacteroidota bacterium | reverse complement strand
CGAATGTCTTTGAAGCGGGAGATTTTTGCGGTTACTTCTGGCTCAAATCCAAATCGGTTTTCTTTTAGGTTTAGGCTTTGTATAACTGGTGTTGGAAAGAGCTTATAGCAGGTTTCCATGTCTGTGAGGTTCAAATTGGTAAACATGTTCGATAGGGTAGATAACCATTTATTACCAATGGAGTGCCAAAAAAATAAAATGCGGTGTGGTTTCCCTCCAATAAAACGAGAACCATATACAACATCAGCAAAACTTTCTATGACAGGCTGAAGCAATAAGTTATATTCGCGAGGGTCATATTCTAGGTCGGCATCTTGAATGATTAAATATTCACCTGTTGCTTTTTTAATTCCAGTATGTAAGGCAGCCCCTTTTCCTTTATTCTTTTCATGTTCGTAATATTGGATATTCATAGCTGGGTTAGCGGCTCTATATTTGGCAATTGCCCCTTTAGTGTCATCGCTTGAACAATCATTTACAATGATCAATTCTTTTTCGATATTATTGATTAATTCTACCTCCTTAATTTTATCTAAAATCAGATGGATAGTAGCTTCTTCGTTATAAGCTGGTATAACAATAGATAACTTTGTAAATTTCATATATAATCACTTTGAGCCAGTAAAGGTACTATTTTTTAATGCAATTCACCATTTATCCAAGCATCAATTTCTGTATCCAAAGCTCCCTGTTCCCATAAGTCTTGCCAATTTGGACGTTGGTATAAGGCATTAAAAAAGTCGTCTTGTAATTTGCTGATTCGCAAAGCTTCAGAATAGCGCAAATCACTAAAAGTAACCATCGAATATAGGGGCAAATACTTATCAGCATACTTTTTATTCAGTACCTGTTCTATTTTTTTACGATATACAAAGTTAGGATTGATAACAGAGTCACGCATTTCAATAAAGTTGCGAAGTGCTAACTCTGAAATGGCATTTGCATCAGGAATACGTACTGTTTGATATTCGTCAAGTACTTGTGTCCAATCAAGTAACTGTTCTGCTTGCTGTTTTTCAATAATACTATTTAAAACATAGCAATCTTCAAAGCCTGCGTTCATACCTTGTCCATAAAACGGGACAATAGCGTGAGAAGCATCTCCGATAAGTGCAACCTTATTTTTTATCCACGGATCACAGTTAATCGTTACTAGTGAAGAGGTTGGGTTTTCAAAAAACTCTTCTTTGTAATCAGGCATTAATGGAATAGCGTCTGGAAAATGAGCTTCGAAAAATGCTTGAACTTGTTGAGGAGTTTGTAGTTGTTCAAAGGAGATTGCTCCTTCAAAAGAGAGGAAGAGGGTACAAGTAAAGCTTTTATCAGGATTGGGCAATGCAATTAACATAAAACGCTTACGCGGCCATATATGAAGTGCATTTGGTTCCATTTGAAAATCTCCATCAGAGCTAGGAGGAATCGTTAACTCTTTGTAGCCATGAGGTAAAAAAGATTGAGAATAGTTAAAACGGTATGTGCGTTGCAAACTAAATCGCACATTTGAGAAAGCACCATCAGCCCCAAAAATTAAATTCGATTGATGGGTATGAATTTGATTCGTTTGTTCGTTCTCCAGAGTGATCGTTGTTGCATTAAGATCTATTTTGCGACAACGTTGGTGGAAGTGGAAGTTGATATTGGGTAGCGCATCTGCACAATCCATCAAAATGCGATTGATAACAGCGCGTGATACAGAGTAAATAGACTGTCCTGAAAGTCCATAAGGTTGTAAGGTCTGATTACCTGCAAGATCATGAATCATACGACCATGCATAGGAATAGCGATTTTCTTTACTTCCTCTTCCACTCCAATGTCTCGTAATGCTTTCCATCCGCGGTGACTCAAGGCAAGATTAATGGATCGCCCTCCGTCTACTTCTTTTTGACGCATATCTCCTCGGCGTTCGAACACATCTACCAAAAATCCTTTTTTAGAAAGGTAAGCAGCTAGTAAAGAGCCAACTAGCCCTGCACCAACGATGGTTATTTTTTGCATAAGTATTTTGGTTTATAGTACTATTGTGTGCAACAGTTAATAGTATTTGTAAAATAAATAAATGATGAGTAAGCAATTTCTCCAACTCAAATGGAATAAATTAATGGAACAATCGGACATAGACCAAGCAAAAGGGCAAATCTATTTTGATGAATTATGCCATTATTACAGTGAAACGCATCGTGCCTACCACAACCTTAGCCATATTCAAGCCCTATTTCAACTATTAAAGCCGTATGAAGAGGAGCTAAAGCATCCTATTTTGGTAAATTGGGCTGTCTTTTATCATGACATTATCTATAACCCAAAGCGTAAAGATAATGAATTGAAAAGTGCAGAAGTAGCTGTGGAGGTAATGAAAAATGTAGGTTTTAAAAAACAAGAACAGGAACTCGTATTTGGGCTTATTATGGCCACTAAAGATCATAAAGCTACGGCAAATACAGCTGACTTTTACTATTTATTGGATGCAGATATTGCGATTTTAGGAAGTGAGCTGGCAAGTTATCAGCAATATAGCCAAGCTATTCGGCAAGAATATAAACATGTACCTGGTTTTTTATATCGCATTGGCCGTAAAAAAGCCCTCAAGCATTTAGCACAAAAAACACCTTTTTTCTATACCCATGTATTTAGAGCGCAATTCGAAGAACAGGCAAAAAAGAATATAACATGGGAACTATCTACTTTGTAAATTAGTTGGTGGTCTTACAGGATAACGACAAAAATTACATTTGAAAGATTGCAGGATGTTACAGAATCTATTATCTTTGCAATTGCTGTTTTAAATAGGGCCTATAGCTCAGTTGGTTAGAGCAACGGACTCATAACCCGTTGGTCCCTGGT
>JAHDCM010000261.1 GCA_020629895.1 Bacteroidota bacterium | reverse complement strand
CTTATTCAGCCTCTTCGAGAGCTTCTAATCGCTCTTTGTACTCGTTTGTTTTTTCGATAGCTCCCATATTGGCAGAAATCTCTTTGAGTGCGCGAAGTGTATTGAAGTCAGTAGGTTTTACCTCTAATGCTTTTTCGAAGTAAGGCAGTGCTTCTTTAAATAAAGACTGACTACCGTCTTCTAGCTCCTTGTAACGTTCTTTTTCATTGATTGGTACATTAACCATTTCGCGAGTCATATCAGCGGCTTGGTTGTAGTAAATGGCTCCTAAGTTGTATAATGCATCATAGTATTCGCCATTTAGTTCGATTGCTTTTTTGTAGTTGGTGATAGCTTTTTCGCGGGTCGCCATTGCTTTTTCTTTATCAGCATCGGAAGCCGTACTATCTTTCAACATTCCAGAGCTTTGCTGGTCGTAGTTGGTTGCTAAGGCAAAGAAAAGGCTAGGATTTTCATTATCCATTTCGATAGCTTGCTCTAGTTTCCCTTGTGCTTCAGCAGGATCACCTCCTGACTTTAGCAACATGTTAATTTCGGTAATTAGCAAAGAGTAGTCTTTAGGGAATTTTTCTTTTCCTGTTTGGAGGACACTCATTGCTTTGTCTGATTCTCCTTTGCTAAGGTATAAGTTAGAAAGGGAATTGTAAATAGAAATTTCATTATAATCAAGGTCTACTAATTGTTGGTAGTGCTTGATTGCGTTGTCGGTATTTCCACCATTTTGTGCGGCATAAGCCATCATGGTAATAGCTGCGGTATCAATGACACTTTCACCTTGTGCTTTATTGATTGACTCACCATAAGCCATTGATTTTTCGAAACTGGAGTATGCATCGTCATAAGCTTTTTCTTTAAAGCTTTTGATACCTTGATTATACACACTGGTTCTTAAAAGGTCGAGGTTGGATACATTTACTTTACTGTAAGTACCTTTTTCGTCATATTTTACGGACTTGGTGATGGCTTCGGCTGCAATTCCAGAAGCAGCAGCTTTCATTGACTCTTCTCCTTCGGTTGCTAATTCGGTGTAGATAAGTCCTTGCCAGTGGTAGGCTTTAGAAATCACTTTTCCTTTTAATTTAGCATCATTGTTTGCGATTTTTTCATCGACAATCTTGATACACTTGTCGATAGCATCTCTTGCTTTTTCAAGATCGCCTGTTTTTCCATCCGCTTTTTCATAACTAACATAGTTCTTGAATTTCATAATGGCGGTATTTAGGTCTTTTGTTTGTCCAAAAGAGTTACCTGCCATTGCTACACACAAGAACAGCAAAAGCATTTTTTTCATCATGGTTAGATTATTTTTTATGAATTGTATTGATACAGAGGTAGTATATCTGTTTTGATTGTATCTGGTGTACTTTGTTTAACGCTTGCTTGAATTGATACAATCACAATACGAATTTACACAAAGTTCGTTTTTTTACATATTGTGTAGGAAAAAAAATATTACTCTTCGTCACCGTCTGTTGTTTCGTCGGCATTCGTTGGCTCTTCTTCGGGACTAGTAGTGGCTTCGTTATTTTCCACATTTGCTTCCTGACTGTCATTCGTAGCATCGTTGCTTCCTTCTTCCTCATTGATTGTTTCCTCTTCTTCTTCAGGTGGTATTTTGGCGGTGCTTGCGATTTTATCACCTTCAGACAAGGTAATTAATTTTACTCCTTGTGCTGCTCTTCCACTTACAGAAATACTATCGACAGCCATGCGAATGGTAATACCAGATTGGTTAATAATCATCAGTCCATTTTCATCAACAACGTCCTTAATTGAAACTAATTGTCCCGTTTTAGAAGTCACGGTCATGGTTTTGATTCCTTTTCCGCCGCGATTAGTGCTTCGATATTCTGATAATTCGGTACGTTTTCCGAATCCATTTTCAGAGATATTGAGTACTTTCACGTCTGGTTGTGTTTCTGGATCAACGCAAATCATACCGACTACTTCATCCCCTTCGTTGGTGAGTGTTATTCCTTTCACTCCCGTAGCAGAACGTCCCATCGCTCGCACTTTAGATTCGGGAAATCGAATGGCTCTTCCTGATTTGATTCCTAGTAAGACATCACAATTACCATTGGTTAATTTTGCTTCAAGTAAGGTATCTCCTTCGGCAATATTGATGGCAATGATTCCATTTTGTCGCGGGCGAGAGAATGCCTCCATAGAAGTTTTCTTAATAACTCCTTTCTTGGTACAGAATAAGACGTGGTGTGTATCTAGGAATGCTGGATCTTTCAGATTTTTGACGGTGACATAAGCCATTACCTTATCATCTTTGGGTAGACTAATAATATTTTGGATCGGTCTACCTTTAGACAATTTACTCCCTTCGGGAATTTCGTATATTTTTAGCCAGTAGCATTTTCCTTGTTCAGTAAAAACTAGTAAATATTCATGTGTATTACCTACGAATAAATTTTCGATAAAGTCTTCGTCTCTGGTTGCTCCACCTTTAGAACCTTTTCCTCCCCTATTCTGCTCTCTATACTCATCTAGGAGTGTACGTTTGATATAACCTCGGTGTGAGATTGTTACAACGACTTGTTCATTATCAATTAAAGATTCGAAATCAATATCTCCTGCGGATGCGACAATATCGGTACGTCTTTCATCACCAAATCGCGACTTAATATCTAATAATTCATCTTTAATAATCTGCATTCTACGTCCTTCATCGGCTAGAATATCCTTCAAATCATCAATGAGCGCTTTTACTTCTGCATATTCTTGACGTAATTTATCAATTTCGAGACCTGTCAATTTTTGCAGTCTCATATCAAGGATAGCCTTCGACTGTCGTTCAGAAAGCCCAAAAGCTTCCATGAGGCGTGTTTGTGCATCATTAGGCGTTTTAGAAGAACGGATAATTTTGATCACCTCATCTAAATTATCAATCGCGATGATTAAGCCTTCTAAGATATGCGCTCTTTCTTCAGCTTTTCGAAGATCATATTGGGTACGACGCACCACTACTTCATGACGAAATTCGACAAAGTAGTGTATGAGGTCTTTTAGGTTGAGGATACGTGGTCTTCCCTTTACGAGGCATACATTATTTACCCCATAAGAGGTTTGAAGGGCTGTGTAGCTATACAGTTGATTGAGAACCACTTCGGGGTTTGCATCTCGTTTTAGCTCGTACACGATGCGCATTCCACGTCGATCTGATTCATCTCGGATATCGGAAATTCCTTCGATCCGTTTTTCATTGATGAGATCAGCAGTTTTTTTAATGAGGTTTGCTTTATTGACTTGGTAAGGAATTTCAGTAACGATAATACGTTCTCTGCTATTATTTTTACCGAATGGTTCGGTAGTCGCCCTACCTCGTAATACAACCCTTCCCCTACCTGTTGCAAAAGCTTTTTTCACACCATCGTATCCATAGATAGTACCACCAGTGGGAAAGTCAGGAGCGATCACATACTCACAGAGTTCATCAATCGTAATTTCGGGATTGTCAATATAAGCGACAATTCCGTTGATAACTTCTGAGAGGTTGTGTGGCAACATATTGGTAGCCATACCAACAGCAATACCAGAAGCACCATTTACGAGGAGGGTGGGTAATTGGGATGGTAAAACAACAGGTTCGTGTAGAGAATCGTCAAAATTAAGTTGGGTATCAACGGTTTCTTTTTCGAGATCGGAGGTAATTTCATCAGAAATACGTTTGAGACGAGCTTCGGTATAACGCATAGCAGCAGGGCTATCACCATCCACCGAGCCAAAATTACCTTGTCCATCAACGAGTGGATAACGGAGTGACCATGTTTGGGCCATTCGCACCATTGCATCATAAACGGAGCTATCACCATGTGGGTGATATTTACCGAGTACTTCACCAACAATTCTCGCTGATTTTTTATGTGCTTTACTGAAGGTCAATCCTAGCTCTCTCATTCCATAAATAACCCGTCTTTGCACAGGCTTTAACCCGTCGCGAACATCAGGTAATGCACGAGAAACAATTACAGACATTGAATAATCAATGTATGCACTTTTCATTTCATCCTCAATATTAATTTGGATGATTCTATCTTCTACAGACATACTGTGTTTTTAGTTAGAAAATGATGTCTTTTATAGTAGCAAAGATACACATTTCCAAGCGTTTTTTCCTCATTCTAGTCCTTGTAATTCACCAAGTAAAGAAACAATTTTCGGTAGTCTTTGTGCTTGTTTTGTACCAGAAAAAAAAGGGAGAAAAAAGAAGGATAAATGGATTAAAAATTGCTGCATAAAAGTGGAATTGCGTTTCTTCTTTCTGTGGCTATGGGAATGTCACTAAAAAGCAATAACTTTGTTTTGATTAAGGATCAAACGAAACAAATCATCATTTTGGGTGTGATATGGGCTGGATAGCTGTTTTTCTCAGTATCTCATTCTAAACTCAAAACAGCCTCTTATTTCAATTAGCATATTCTAGGTTTCATGAAGCAGACATATATTCTATTTATTTTTCTACTTACAGTTACTTTTTCACTTCAGCTTCAGGCTCAAACGCGCCAACAAGTATTTCACCGTTCGATAGATCAAATAAACTGTGAGATAAGTCGCTTGTTATTGCGTAGCTTTGATCGTCCTGTGGCCGCTCGCAATATTCAAAATTGCCAATTTGCAGCTATTTTGCAAGAAGTACAGCGTGTAAAGGAAAATAAGATTACTGGTTATAAAGATGACATTATCCATATCATCACTTCCATCAATAACTTTAAAGGGAAAGTAGGGCCAGAAGAAGATGCCCAATATATCAATGAGGTATTACAAGACGTGAAGGATTTTAGTTTAGATAATTTTCAGCAAATATGTACGAATTATAAAAGGAGTGATAATCGTATTTGCCAAGACTTACAACAAAAACATTTTAAGCTCGAAAATCAAATCAATGCTCTTATAAATCAGTCTAGCACACAAATAGCACAAGCCGCTCCTAGTAGTGCTAGTATTCCTCCTACTAATGTAGCACAAACGGCTCCTGCTCCTGTTGAGGAAGAAGAAAGTACAGGTTGGTTTGGTAGACGAAAATCTAATGATGAAACGGCTAATACGTATGCTCCTTCTGTTGAGGAGGAGTCTAGTAGTTCGGGAAAGACATCTTGGTTTACGACTATTATCTTATCATTATTAACGATTGCTGTAGGATGGTTATTTAAAGAAAACTACGATTTAAAAGAGGAAGTGAGTGATTTGAAAAACTTGCTAAAAACCTTCACCCAACGTCGTTAGGCAAATTAAAAAAAATGCCAGTAGAGAATAAATCTACTGGCATACAAAACTGTGTTTATCACTTTCAGATAATATATTTATCTTATCCATTGCTCGCTGATTCTTGTAAAGAAATAGATCGAGTGGAACTTGCTGTACCTAAATGCACATCTAGTAAGCGATGGATGTTACCTATTAAATCGCTAATCGCCTGAAATTGTTCCTCTAATACATCTTCATTTAGCCCTTTTTGGTAAATTTCATGTTTCATGACAGAAATATGTTGCGTAATGACCAAAGTTGCCTCCTCCAATTTCTTTAAAGTAGCGAAATTCATTTGACTTCTTTCCTTCAGCAAGGCATTCTCCATCTTCATTAAAGTGATTTGATAGGGCATTACCTGCTTCACTATCTTATTTAGACGCATTCGCTTTTTAAGAATCTCAAGAAGTAGCAAGATCCCCCAGGGAGCGATGCAAAAACCTGCGAGTAAGAGGAATGGTAAATAGATGAATAAAAATAATAACATA
>JAHDCM010000260.1 GCA_020629895.1 Bacteroidota bacterium | reverse complement strand
AGAAAGCTAAGGGCAATAAGGGTTCTTACAGACATAATAAATGCGTTATACCTTTATAAATGTGATATAGTTAATGTATAGTACGTTGTAAAAGTACTCTCATCGCACTTCGCACCTTGCACATTTACTGCGTGAGGGATTGTAGTGGTAGCTTGGTGAAACAGCCGCTTTGTGAAGCAAGGACTAGCGGGGCTGACGAAGGAAGACACCGCTAGGATTATGCTGAACAAGTGGGTGTGAAGCAACTACAAACGGAAAGCCCGACCTTTTTTCGCCTCGTGCCTGTCGATGCGTTTACGCATCGACGGGCGAGGCGAAAAAAGGACACGCCCAAAAAATGTTAAAATATAGGCTATTAGTAAAGAGGAAAGAATAAATTGCCCAATCTAGCTGTCTCTTTGCTAACAATACTACGTTGAAAAGCCTCGCATCTGTTGGCTTGCTATAGGAAGTATGCCTACGTTTTTCGCCTTGTCTTGTTAGCAAATAGTCTAGCAATATTTGATCAATTTATTTTTTCATCTTTACTTAGGAATGAATAGAACGATTGTCGGTAGCAGCTAGACAAGCTTCTTTCATTGCTTCGGCAAAGGTGGGATGGGCATGACTCATACGAGCCACATCTTCGGCAGAAGCGCGGTATTCCATTGCAACAACAGCCTCGGCTATAAGGTCGGCAATACGTGGCCCAATCATGTGAACACCAAGAATTTCGTCCGTTTCTTTATGCGCAATGACTTTCACGAAGCCTTCTAAGTCCATACTAGCACGAGCGCGACCTAAAGCACGGAAGTAAAATTTACCTGTTTTGATAGGTGTGCCTGCCGCTTTCAAATCCTGCTCGGTTTGTCCTACCCCCGCTACTTCTGGCCAAGTATATACCACTCCTGGAATAAGGTTATAATTGATATGTGGCTTTTGTCCAGCAATCGTTTCGGCGACTAAAGTACCTTCTTCTTCTGCTTTATGTGCCAACATGGCTCCTTTTATCACATCTCCAATGGCGTAAATTCCTGGTACAGCTGTTTCTAAATGCTCATTGACGGGAATACGACCACGTTCATCAGTAGTGACACCGATATTTTCTAAACCTAAGTTATCTGTATAAGCACGGCGACCAATAGCTACGAGACAATAGTCGGCAGAGAGGGTGATTTCTGTATCTTTTTTATGATTTTTGGCAGTTACTTTTACAGAGCGACTAGTCGCTTTTACGGCTGTCACACCTGTATTTAGTTCAAATTTAACCCCTATCTTTTTCAAGGATTTTTGTAATTCTCGTCCTAAGTCTTTATCCATTCCTGCGATGATCGAAGGCATGTATTCGATGATAGTAACTTCGGTGCCGAGGCGGGCATAAACCGAACCCATTTCACAACCGATGACCCCACCTCCAATGACAATCATTTTCTTAGGAATTTTTTTGAGCTTTAGAGCTTCGGTAGAGGTGATGATACGTTTTTTATCAATGGTAATGAAAGGTAGTGAGGCGGGTTTGGAGCCAGTAGCAATAATTACCTTATCGGTTTGGATTTGTGTTTTGGTGCCATCTGATTTGGTAATGGCAATTTCTTTGGCAGACACAAAAGAGCCGTGTCCATAATGTACATCAATGTTGTTTTTTTTCATTAGGAAAGCAACGCCTTCACAGGTTTTACTTACAACATCATCTTTGCGTTTGATCATTTGTGTAAAGTCAGGTGCTACGCCTGTTACTTTAATGCCATGTTCGGCAAAGGTATGAGTGGCATTGTGATAATGTTCCGTTGAATCGAGGAGGGCTTTGGAGGGAATACAGCCAACATTTAAGCAAGTGCCTCCAAGTGTATCGTAACGTTCAATGATCGCTGTTTTAAGTCCTAATTGTGCGCAACGAATAGCTGCGACATAGCCTCCAGGGCCTGATCCTATAACCGTAACATCGTATTTCATGGTGATATTTGTTTGATTTTCTAGTTTTCAAAAGATCGCGCAAATATACAACAAATAACTACACAGATGGTACGATGGTAAATAGCTATTTGTACCAATAAAAATGTTGATTGAAAAAGGGGAGCATGCCATTAATCATTCGTTCTTCTGTTTTGTCAGCATGACCACCATCATAAGTAGATAGGGTTATTGTTTGGTTGGCGGCTTTCATGGTTTGGGTAAAATGATCACAGCCTTTGGGTACCCATGTATAAAAATCGTCCTTGCCATACTCAATTTGGAAGGCTTCGATGGGCGTGTTTTGTTGGGTATAAGTTTTAATTTTACTTTTATAGTTTCCTAGTCCATTATTCCAATTGGAAACAATGGTAGCGTCTTTGTCGCTATTATCAAATGAGGGGACATTGGCAAAAGGGATGTCTGCTTGGGTAGTGTCGGGTGAAAAAGACATCCCATAGTTGATAATAAAGTCGTTTTCCCAAGTTTGGTAAACGGTTTCGAGGTTGTTATCAGTTAATAGCATAGGACTTAGTGCATATACGGCTCCAAAGGTAGTAGGAGAGGATAGTGCGATATTGATGGCTGCACTGGCACCCGAAGAAAAACCTGCAATGCCTCGATGAAAAGCGTCAGGAATTACTCGATAACTACTTTCGATATAAGGAATTACTTCTTCTAAAAAATGTTTTTCCCAATTTCCAGTTACAGGAGAATTACTAAAAAAACTATGTCCGAGATGGTGATGCCCATTTACGCCTACAATAATGAACTCTTGCACCTCTTTTGTTTTCATCTGCTGCTGTATCTGTTCACTAAAAAAGCTAATTTCACTATGGTCGCCACTTTGGCTGTGGAGATAGTACACAACAGGATACCGACGTTGTGATTTGTAATAGGAGGGAGGGAGTACTACTGTTACGCGTTGTTCGATGGTGGCATAAATCATATTATCAGCCAAAGAATGGGCAGTAAGAATATCTTCCGATACACTTTGTTGATAATATTGCTTGGTTTGCTTTTGAATTTTCCGCCCACTGGTACAAGAGCCAAGTAAACTAGTTATAACTAGAAAGAGGAGGATACGAAAACCATATTGAAACATAGGCTGTGATAATTAATTTAGTGAATCAGGATGGTATGAAGAATACGAAAAATAGAGCGCATAAATTGTATAGAGAATAGGTAAAATAGGCAGCTTAAACTTTTTTTGAAAAAAATGAATGTCTTTGGAACTATAAAGTGATACTTTCGCTTTATAAACACGAATTGCATAACAAGCAATGATATAATCTTTTAAAAAACAGAAATATCTCCAAAAAAATGACGACTTATTTATCATATATTATTTCCAGTATCGTGACGGTCAGTACCTATTCGTGGTACGCGGTAGCCGCCACGATTAGCATCCGATAACTACCTTCCTATTGTATTCGTAGTTGTTGGAGATACAGCTGCGAACAAAGAATTTTTTTATTCCTTTTCACTTTCCCTACTTTTCTTTCCAGCAGCTTTTCCGCTAATCAATTCTCTTATTACATTTAATATTCTACTTCATTTGATTGTTTGAAAAAACGAAGCGGTAGTGAAGCATAGAGTTACTTCGACAGAAAATCGACAGACTATGTAGGTTCGAATCCTACTTTATCCACCATTTAGGGTAAATAGCCAAATGGTTAGGCACATGACACTCTTGCTATTTTTCTCCGCTTCCTTTTTCATACTATCACATACCGATCTAATTTAAACCATACATATACATACACACCTGTGGTGTAATGGCAGCATGGCTGATTCCAAACCAGTTGGTGAGGGTTCGAGTCCTTCTGGGTGTGCAAACTATGTTAATTATTGAAATGTATGGTTTTTTCTGGGGGTGCATGTCCAAGGAGGCGACAACGCTTTGCAAGCACTGTGCGATGGGTTCGATTCCCATCACCTCCACTAATATATAATGTGTTTGATTATTCAGTATTATCCACTAAATGGGAATGTAAAACGTAACTGGTAGCGTGCTGGTCTGTAAAACCAGTGTTTCACAACTCTGTAGGTTCGAGTCCTACCGTTCCCACCACCATTTTAGGAGAGTTGACCGAGTGGTAAGGTGCTGCCCTGCTAAGGCAAGGTTTCCGGTAGTTCTGGAACATTGGTTCGAATCCAATACTCTCTGCTTATTTTATAGTACAAGGAAAGTAAAGCAGCTACATGGGCGTGGCGACTAGTCTTGAAAACTAGGTCTCAGGGCAACCTGAGTGGGGTTCGAGTCCTCTGCTTTCCTCTTTTTTATCCATTATAGCGGCGTAGCGCAGGGGTTTAGCGCAGTTCTCTTACAAAGAAAAGGTCGGTGGTTCGAATCCACCCGTCGCTACAAAAGCTGGCATAGCATAATAGGTAGTGCATCCGACTTGTAATCGGAAGGTTGCGGGTTCGATTCCTGCTGTCAGCTCTTTTTTCCTGAAGTAACTCAATTGGTTAGAGTGCCTGTCTGATATATAGGCGGTTGGTGGTTCGAGTCCATCCTTCAGGACTATTTTTTTGCTTGACGTTTCCAACAATAAGGAAGATGATCATCTACCATTCCTACTGCTTGCATATAAGCGTAACAAATAGTAGAGCCGACAAATTTAAAACCACGTTTTTTTAAGTCCTTACTCATTTTATCAGAAATAGGAGTAGAAGCTGGCACCTCTTCCATTTTCTCCCACTGATTAATAATGGGTTGATAATTGACGAAACTCCATATATACTGATCAAAGGAGCCAAACTCTTTTTGGACTTCTAAAAAGCATTTTGCATTAGTAATGACTGCCCGTACTTTCAATTTATTACGAATAATCCCTTTATCCTGAAGTAGGCGTGCTACATCTTCATCTGTAAATTGTATAATCTTGTGAGCATCCCAATTGGCAAATGCTTTTTTATAGGTTTCAATTTTGGTCAATACTGTGTACCAACTGAGTCCTGCTTGCGCACCTTCTAAGTTAAGGTATTCAAACAGTTGTTGATCATCATGCACAGGTTCTCCCCATACCTGATCATGATAATCCATATAAAGTTGGTCTTTTAAACACCAAGCACATCGTTTTTTGTCAGACATATTTTATTATTTTTTTGGGTGTCTCCCCATTTCTTTCATTTTGCCCATTCCTGCATTTTTGCAGGAATGGGCAAAATGAAAGAAATGGCGTCGGGCTTTCCGTTTATAGTTGGCTTGTAGAAAAAGTGTTCGACTATTGGTTCAGTGTGTCTTCACTTCGTCGTTCAGCCACCCTTCACCAAGCCTTACTACTTTTCTACTGTACCAAGCTACCACTACAATCCCTCACACAAGGTATCAATATTGATAACTACAAGCAAATTCAACGTAGTGAAAGGGTTTAAGAGATTGAAAAAAGATTTTTTCATAAAATGTATTTGGAGTTAATGTGTTGATAGTTAGTTTGTTATGTGGGGAGCAAAGGGGGCGGAGAGAAAATATTTATCCATATTTCAATAAAAAGGTTGCAGGATTAGAAATGTTGCCTTATCTTTGCAGTCCCTTCGATGGAAACATCAAATTTTTCTTAAAATTATTTAGGGCAAAAAAAGCGAAATACGCTTGCAAAATTATTTGAAAGTTGTATCTTTGCGCTCACATTTGGAGCTATCCAAATTAGAGAAATTACGTTCTTTAAATTTATTGATTGACAACAAAAAAAGAAGTGAGAGATTCCTAATGAGTATTTATAGGTATTGAATTCCTTCATTGAAGAATTTTAACAATGGAGAGTTTGATCCTGGCTCAGGATGAACGCTAGCGGGAGGCTTAATAC
>JAHDCM010000259.1:3064-5747 GCA_020629895.1 Bacteroidota bacterium | reverse complement strand
CAACTACTCATTTCCGATCTCTAAACAACAAAGACAATCGAATTTCCTTATAATCAACTTCTTTATTCATCGCTTCATACATCGCCTTTGAACTCACGCTACCATCATCTCTCAACTTAGCAGGGTCTTTTTCTGCTGCAATAGTATCATGAGTTTCAAACACTCGTTGCATCACTGCCTCTTTAGGACGAAAGAGAGAAAGATCAATTGTTTGATCAAGCTCTCCTATTTTAATAATATGCCCTAAAATAGTGCCTATTGTTAGACCTCGTTCTTCCGCAATTTCCTCTGCCGACAAACCTGCATCTACCAGCTCACGTGTAATTAAAAACGTAGACTTCTTGACCTTCTTTTTCTTCTCTTTTGCCCGTTTTTTATGCTTTTTAATTTCATCAGGATTGGTAATTCCGCCACACTTTTTAATAAATTGAATCGCTTGTTGTTCTAACTGTTTTTGACTAGCAAAAGCATTGTCCTCTGCCTCTTGCGAAAGCTCTTGAAATCGCTTATCTGCTTTAAGCGCAAGGCCATCTACTTCGAGAGCGGCCCCATTAAATCCCTCCAATTTAAGTCCATCCAAACTTTTTACCCGTGAAAGTGCCACATATCCTTGCCCTCGCTCAAAAGTAAAACGCAAATCCATTTCGGCCATATCGAGCGTCATCCCCTGGCTTTTGTGGATAGTAATGGCCCAGGCCAAACGCAGTGGAAATTGGGTATAAGAGACAAGCGTTTTACCTGTATCATCCGACATAGACCACTCTTCTCGACTAACCGTCAAGGTGCGTCCATCTACTGTTTTAACTTTGGGTAGCCCTTCCTCCTTATCAAAATCAACCACCTCTCCTAGCGTACCATTTACATAACCCTCTTCAAAATTATTGCGTACAAACATCACTTTGGCTCCTACTTTTAGCTCCAATTCACTTTTGGCCCGCACTGATTTTTTGAGAATTTCTAGTAATTTTTGGTTTCCTTTAGTACTTGCCGTAAATCGCTTTGCATCCCCTTCTAACTGTCGTAATTGTTTTAGATTCGTAGCACGAACCTCATTGTTATGTGTAAACAATTTAGGAGGTATCCACTGGCTATTGAGTTCGGTTTCTTTCGCTGCTTCCAATAATGCGATAGAGGCTGGTGAGACCGTGCCTTTTCGAATTTCATTTAAAATGCTAGTCAGTTCATCATTTTCTTGCCGATGTTGTTCAGTCAAATAACAAACCGCCAATTGTGCCTCTACCCAAGTCTTTGCCATAAAAGCAAACTTATCACGGTTACTTTCGCCAGGGTTTCCAACTGGTGGTAATTGAAAAAAATCACCTGAAAAAATCACCTGTACACCTCCAAACGGCTCGTCATTTTCCTTGAAAAACTTTAAGACTTTATTGACTAAATCTAACTGTATTTTGTGCAGCATCGAAATCTCATCAATAATCAACACTTTGGCTTTTTCCATCTTGTCACGCAGGTATTTTTTCTCCTTCAACTGGTTTAAAACACCTTGAGAAAGCACATTACGCACACCAATACCCGACCAAGCATGTATGGTCATTCCATTGATATGGGTCGCAGCAATACCCGTAGAAGCGGTAATTGCCACTGGTACTTTGCGATCACGCAAATATTGAATATATTGATTTAAAACATAGGTTTTCCCTGCACCTGCTGATCCAGTTAAAAAAACGTTGCGCCCTGATTTGAGAATCGATAAGGCAGTAGATTGTTTCATGGGTGGTTTATATTAATTGTCAGGCGGTGTGGGAATGAACGCCAAGATAAAAAAAAGGTGTCAGGTTTTAGGAGTCAGGAGTCAGTTTTTTTATTGATAGTCCATAATTTCGAAGCGATGAGCCAGACCTCCAAATAACAACCAAACTTGCTATCAACTAAATGCAATGGGCTAAAAAAACCTGTCTCCTGAATCCTCTCTCCTGACACCTTTTTTCTATCTTTATCTCCTATTTTTTTTCTTCTAAAAACAACACATCATGTCCTATACTTCCTTCAAACTCGAAGTAGCCAATCACATTGCTACCATTTCTTTCAATCGTCCTGACAAAGCCAATTCA
This sequence comes from Bacteroidota bacterium, assembly GCA_020629895.1. Lineage (GTDB taxonomy): Bacteria > Bacteroidota > Bacteroidia > Chitinophagales > UBA2359 > JAHDHP01. Next base: position 3,678 of record JAHDCM010000259.1, on the reverse strand, counting down.
TTAGACCTGACAGCATGGAATGAAATGCGGCAAGTATTTGAGGAAGTCGCCGCTATTCCTGAAGCGCGAGTCGTCATTTTACGAGGCGAAGGCAAGCATTTTTGCGCTGGTATTGATTTACAAACACTTATGGGCGTGCCGACCTCCTTTAAAGGTACTTGTGAAGCGCGCAAACGGGTACAAATTCGGCAATTTATCAAAAATATTCAAGACGCTATTTCGGCAATTGAGCAGTGTGGCAAACCTGTTATTGCAGCTATTCACAAGGCTTGTGTAGGGGGCGGATTGAATATTGTGACAGCTTGTGATATGCGCTACTGTACCGATGATGCTTTTTTCTCCATTAAAGAAACCAAGTTGGGTTTGGTAGCTGATATTGGGGTATTGCAGCGGCTACCCTACATCATCAATCCTGGCTTCATGGCCGAATTAGCTTATACTGGACGGCAATTCGGAGGACAGGAAGCGCAGGAAATGGGTATTGTTACGAAATCGTTTGATACACAGGAGGCAATGATGGTAAAGGTGCGGAGCTTGGCAACGGAAATTGCAGCCAATTCGCCATTAGTGGTGCGAGGGGTAAAGGAAATGTTATTGTATCAACGTGATCATTC
>JAHDCM010000259.1:0-2964 GCA_020629895.1 Bacteroidota bacterium | reverse complement strand
CCTAGCAGTGTCTTCCTTCGTCAGCCCTGCTAGGCGAAGCGTCACTATGTTTCTATTTCGCCAAGCTACCGCTACTATCCCTTGCGCGACGTTCCTTAAAAATTTAACCACTTGGCTTGTCGCTCAATCGCTGCCCTAAACTCTCCCTTCATCCGTTCAATTAACTCTGCGGTAGGCAATACATCTTTAATTGTAGCGACCCCTTGCCCTGCCGACCATAAATCTACCCAAGCTTTGGCATCGCTATTTAACTTTTCTCCCAAATTGACCTTTGCTTTATTGCCCCATACTTCTCGTGGAATACCTGCTTCCAAAAGGCTAGGAGCCATATAATTGCCAGGGATACCAGAAACAGCAGCCGTGTACACAATATCACCAGTACCCGAATCGACAATCATTTCTTGATAAGCATCTTTAGCAACTGCCTCTTGGGTATTGATAAAACGCGTACCCATATAAGCCAAGTCAGCTCCCATTTGCATCGCAGAGGCAACATCGGCTCCTGAACTCAAACAACCTGATAGACAAATCACCCCATCAAAAATTTCACGAATTTCTGATACAAAAGGAATCGGATTTAAAGTACCTCCATGTCCCCCTGCTCCTGCACTGACCAAAACCAACCCATCTACACCTGCGGCAATTGCCTTTTGAGCATGGTATTTATTCGTGACATCATGAAAAACTAAGCCGCCATAACTATGCACCGCATCTACCAAATCTTTAACTGCTCCTAGTGAGGTGATAATTAGCGGCACTTCTTGGCGAATACAAACCTCTAAATCCGCTTGTACCCGTGGGTTTGTTCGGTGAACGATGAGGTTAACGCCATAAGGAGGTAACTTTTTCCCTTGCGCTGCCTCTGCTTCTTTTAAAGAAGCTTTTAATTGTATCAGCCACTCTTCAAAGCCTTCGGTAGTACGATTATTTAAAGCAGGAAAGGTGCCTAAAATGCCGCTTTCACAACAGGCTTTCACCAAGTCTAATTGGGAAACAATAAACATTGGTGCGGCAACAACAGGTAGTTGTAGATTAAATTGTTTGAGGATTTGTTCTCTCTTAGTCATATTTATAATTAATTTTTCTATATTACTTGTTTAATTAATCCAATTAGGTGGTCGTTTTTCCAAAAAAGCAGTCAAGCCCTCGCGTCCTTCTTCCGAATCTCGTGTATCAGCAATCAATTTGATGGTTCCTTCAATCATCTCATCAGTCACCGCTCCTGACGCCACATCAAACACTAATTTTTTGGCTGCCCGTACTGCATTGGGGGCATTTTTCAAAATCTTTTCGACCCATTCATTCACAGCCTCATCCAATTGCTCTTCGTCTACAATTTTGTTGAGAAACCCAAGCGACTTCGCTTCTTCGGCGCGCACAATTTCTCCTGTAATAAACAAACGTCGAGCCGCTTTTTCACCTAGTGTACGAACCACATACGGCCCAATTGTAGCAGGCACCATTCCTAATTTCACCTCACTCAAAGCCATTTTTACCCTAGGCGTACCTACCGCCATATCACAGCAACAAATCAGTCCTACCCCTCCTCCAAAAGCGGCACCTTGTACGCGAGCAATAGTAGGTTGTGGCAAGAAATTCAAGACTTCTAACAACTTCGCTAAACGTCCTGCATCAGCATAATTTTCATCATAACTATGCTGCCCCATTCGTCGCATATAATTGAGGTCGCCACCTGCCGAAAAACTACGCCCTGCACTACCCAATACCACGACTTTCACTTGCTCACTTTCACTCGCTGCTTCCAATACTTCAGTAATTCTTATAATTTGATGATCATCAAAGGCATTGTGTACATCGGTACGATTCATTGTTAAGCGCAATACACCTTTTTCAGACAGATGTAGCAACAGTTCATCAGAAGGATTGTTTAATAAACTTTCTAGTGTATTTTTGTGTGTCATTTCTTTCGGTTCTTTTGCTGCAAAGAAATAGATTTCCCGTTATTAAAACAAATATCATGAAAGTTATCACCGTTCAAGCTGGAGGATTAGATCAATTACAAATAAAAGAAGCTCCTAGCCCACAGCCACAAGCAGGCGAAGTATTGGTACAATGGAAAGCGACCTCTCTTAATTATCACGACTATCTCGTAGCCAAAGGCATAATCCCCGTCACAGCAGGACGTATTCCGATGTCAGACGGAGCAGGGCAAATCATTGCAGTGGGAGAAGGAGTTAATGCCTGGAAAGTAGGGGATAAAGTGATGTCTCTCTTCTTTCCCAATTGGATAGAAGGCAAACCCACGCGTGCCAAGACTTCGGCTATTTCGGGCGAAACAGCCGACGGCTTTGCAGTAGAACAATCAGTAGTGCCAGTTCAATCCTTAACCGCCATTCCTGAAGGATATAGCTTTGCTGAAGCTGCGACCCTTCCTTGTGCTGCCACCACTGCTTGGCGCGCATTGATGGTAGCAGGAGCATTACAGGCAGGCGACTCGGTATTGATTGAAGGTTCAGGCGGCATGTCCATTTTTGCTTTACAATTGGCAGTGGCAGCAGGAGCCAAAGTGTATGCGACGACCTCTTCCCAAGAAAAAGCGGATCGCTTGCTAGACATGGGGGCTTGTGCAGTCGTTAACTATAAGACTAATCCGAAGTGGGGACGTATGCTTTACAAAATGAGTGGCGGTATTGACCATGTGTTAGATGTAGGGGGGAGTGCCACTTTCCAACAGTCAATAGAAGCAGCGGCTATTGGTGGTCATATTTGTTCCATTGGCATTTTAGGAGGGCCAAAAGGAGAGGTGGTATTTCCGAAGTTATTTTTCAAGCAGTTACGGGTGTCAGGTATTGCTGTGGGTAGTCGCGAAATGCAGGCCGCTATGGTTCGCTCTATTAATATCAGTCGCTGGAAGCCAGTGATTGACCGCAGTTTTGGGTTTGAGGACTTAGCAGATGCGTTTCGGTATCAGGAGAGTGGGAAGCATTTTGGGAAGATAGTGGT
>JAHDCM010000258.1 GCA_020629895.1 Bacteroidota bacterium | reverse complement strand
AAATATATAACACACTTATTACAATTATATAATTCCTAGCATAAACCGCCTCAAAAACACCAACGCCATTGTTGCCGAAACCGCAGTTACTAGTTCTCTAGTACGAGGTAAGGATAATTTTTTAGCAAACACACGCTCTTGGTTAGCTACACCAATCCAAACAGTACCAACAGGTTTTTCAGGCGAACCTCCTCCTGGCCCTGCAATCCCTGAAATAGCCACACCATAAGTTGTATTAAAATTTTTAACTGCTCCTTGTGCCATTTCTTTTACACAAGCCTCACTCACTGCTCCATGCACTTCCAATGTTTCTGTTTTTACACCTAGCAATTCTTGTTTCAGTCGATTTGAATAACAGACAGCTCCCCCTTCAAAATAACGTGAACTACCTGCAATAGTAGTCATTTTATGAGCTACTAAACCACCAGTACAACTTTCTGCTGTACTCAATGTCGCATTTTGCTCAAGTAATAGCTTCCCAACTACCGCTTCTAATTTATCTTTGTGAAAACCAATCGCATACTTCGGATGCAAAATATCCCAGATTTGCTGCGTATATGTGTTGATTTCTGCTTGTAATTGCGTTTCTTCCTGTCCACTACCTGACAAACGTAAACGCACAATACCCATATTAGGCAGGTAAGCCATTTTGATATGAGGCGGCAAAGCTTCCGTGACTGATTTGATTTTTTCTGCCAAAACAGTCTCCCCTTGCCCTGCACAAATAATGGTTTTATGTAAAATGGTCGGTGTATTAAACTGTGTTTTAATCCGATCCAGCACCACGCGTTCCATAAAATCTTTCATTTCATAAGGCACACCTGGCATAGATACTAATATTTTGCCTTCCTTTTCAAATAACATCGCAGCAGCCGTTCCCTTTTGGTTGCGAATCACCTCACATTTGCTAGGCATCAAAGCGAGTGATTTAATGCTATCTAACATAGGACGACCACGCTTCTGCATATACCTTTCAAGATCATTCAAAATATCTTGATGAAATGTCATGTCGCTTTCGAAATAGTCGGCGAGTGTCTTTTTAGTAACATCATCCTTCGTAGGGCCTAAGCCACCCGTCACCAAAATAATGTCCGTTTTTTGGAAAGCTTGATCTACGGCTTGGGTAATATGGTTAGCAGTATCAGAGACAGTAATGACTTCATGAACATGCACCCCAATTTCATTTAGTTTTTGGGCCATCCAACTGGCATTGGTATTAATAATTTGCCCAATCAGTATTTCGTCCCCAATAGAAATAATACTTGCTTGCATAACGGTGAGATTTAGGGGACAAAGGTAGGAAAATTTATTTGGTTGCTATCGCCAATAAATCAAAACAACCATCATCTGCTTGTCTTGTAAAATAATCGTCTACCGATATATCATGTACTAATCCAGTATTATTATTCATCAGCATCCGACGATTCACCCGATTTAAAATATCATAAGGAATCTGAAGCACAAATCGAGGCAAACGGTATTGGAGGTTAAACACATCAAATCGAGTAAACTTTTCTACGGAAGCCTTATTCTTGTCATAATAATCCATCACCTTTTTATTTCCATACACCCCTTTCATATTGACATCCGAAAAGTACTTTCTCAAAATATTTGTCAACTCTTGTACCGTATATTCACGAATATGCCACGGATTTCGCGTCAAAGACATTTTAATATTCGGGGTCGTCATAACCATCACACCTCCTGGCTTTAATACACGACTCATCTCCTCAATCAAACGCACATCCTCTTCAATATGCTCAATTACCTGAAAAGAAACAATGTAATCAAAATGATTATCTGGATATTTTAAAGGAGGGACACTTGTTTGTGTAAATGATAAATGTGGGAATTGATGCTCATATTGATCCAAACTTGTTTGAAATTTATCTATTGCTACATACTCCTCTGCTTTAGGAGCTAAAATAGCAATCCCATACCCTTCTCCACATCCGACCTCTAATACATTTCCTTTAATTAGTTTTGCAGCTTCATTATAAGCCACTAAGTGCCGTTGATAGATAACATTATCCGAATGATCATGTGACGATACACGTTCTGCTGTTTGTAAGCCCATTTGTTATATTACTTTGGTTTTAATGATATGCCCGCAATTTACATACCTTCTTTTGAATGCAATATCTTTTAATCGTAATTTTTCCATTTATTTCCCCTCCTATTTCGATACAACCGATGTATCATGAACTATTTTCTTACCAAAGGGTACCAAGAGAAAGAAAGTAATCACTCATTCGCTCATCACCTTGAGACGTTTCAGGAAACCTCTCTACTGATTAATTTAAAACATGCCTAATTTTTTCCTATTTTTGTGCCGCTTTTATAGGCAAGCTTCAATAGTAGAGTCATTTTTTCCCTAAACCCCCAAAATGGTCAAGTTATTGTGTCCTTGCTATACAAAAAAAATAAATCATCAATTAATAATAAATGGACATTCAAAAGTTTAAGCAATTAAATTGGATCGGTGGCTGGTTGATCTTCCTGGTCAGCGCAACAGTCTACACACTCACTATGGAATCCACAGCCAGTTTATGGGATTGCGGAGAATTTATCGCCTCTTCCTACAAACTACAAGTTGTTCACCCACCTGGAGCCTCCCTCTTTCTCATGATTGGACGGATGTTTACCCTACTTGCTGCTGGAAACCCCCTATTAATTGCACTGAGTGTCAATTTTATGTCTGCTTTATGCTCTGGTGCCGCCATGATGTTCCTCTTTTGGATCACCACCCACATGGCTAGGCGATTACTAGTACGAGATGGCAGTGAATTTACGAGTTCACAGGCAATTGTCATTCTAGGAGCCGGACTCATTGCAGGTTTAGCAGGTACCTTCTGTGATAGTATCTGGTTCTCAGCCGTAGAAGGCGAAGTATATTCCATGGCCCTTTTTTGGTCAGCAGTGGTATTCTGGGCCATCCTACGTTGGGAAGAAGTTGCCGACGAACCACATGCCGACCGCTGGCTACTCTTCATCGCCTTCTGGATTGGCTGCTCTATCTTTGTTCACTGGCTCAACCTCCTCACCATTCCTGCCATGACCTTCGTGTACTATTTCCGTCGGCACGAAGTCTCCACCAAAGGAATGGCAATTGCCTTCGGTGTTTCTATCGTCCTACTAGGACTAATCCTTTCAGGAGTAATTACTGGAATTATCTCCATCATGGCTAGTTTTGAATTAGGAATGGTCAATGGGATGGGCTTACCATTCAATAGCGGACTCATCTTCTTTATGCTACTATTAATTGGTGCAATTGTAGGTAGTTTATGGTACACACAAAAAAACAATTACCCAATTGTCAATAAAATCATACTAGGCTTTACCTTCGTTTTAATTGGTTACTCTACTATTTTCACAAGCGTTATTCGTTCCAATGCCAATACAAATATTGACATGAATAGCCCTGAAGATATTGTTAGTTTAAGTACTTACCTCAAAAGAGAGCAATACGGTTCACGCCCCTTTTTAGTGGGTCACAAGTTTACCGATAAGTTCAACGGAACCGAAATTGTAGGAAAAAAATACGCCAAAGGAAAAGATCAATACGACGAAGTAGGTGAACGACTCGAATATACATACAAAGGACGTAAAATGTTCTTCCCACGTATCTATTCACAAGATGCCAATCACCCGCAATTATACCGTAGTTGGTTAGGACTTAAAAAGAACCAAAAACCAAGCTATTTTGACAATATTCGCTTCTTCTTCAAATACCAAATTCGCCACATGTATGTCCGCTATTTCCTATGGAACTTCGCAGGACGGCAAAACGACGAACAAGGAACAGGCGACATTAAAGATGGAAACTGGATCAGTGGAATCCCATTTGTAGATGCTCTACACTTAGGAAAGCAATCAGGAATGCCGAATGAAATGTCCAACCACCCTGCTCGAAATAAGTTCTTTTTTATCCCCTTAGCACTGGGATTATTAGGACTTGTTTTCCAATTTACCAATGATAAACGACGCGCTTTTGTCATCTTCCTATTCTTCTTTTTCACTGGTTTAGCGATCATTATTCAAGGAAACTCCCCTCCCGTCGAACCACGAGAACGGGACTATATCTTTGCTGGTTCCTTCTATGCCTTTGTTATTTGGATAGGGCTTGGTGTTGTTGCCCTTTATGAGCTACTACGTCCAAGCATCAAAAACCAAATGGCTGCCTTCGCAGCTATCGGAATTGCTGCCATTGCTCCTCTTTTAATGGCATGGCAAGGATGGGATGACCATGACCGTTCTGGGCGTTTTGCAGCTCGTGATTTTGCTGCCAATTACCTCAATTCTTGCGCCCCCAATTCCATCATCTTCACACAAGGAGACAATGATACCTATCCACTATGGTATGCACAAGAAGTAGAAGGTATTCGTAGAGATGTACGTATCGTTAACCTCAGTTTATTAGGCGTAGACTGGTATATCAACCAAATGCGCCGTAAAGTAAACGATGCAGCAGCCGTAGATATGACACTTGATCCGTCGAAATATAGAGGTAGTAAGCGCGATGTCGTTCCTATTGTCGATGACCCACAATTGGCAGGCAAATCGGTTGATCTCAAAGAAGTAATGCGCTTTGTAGCCGACGAATCACCCAACTCAAAGGTTGGTGCGCAACAAGACCTCGACTTTATTCCTACACATAGCCTTAAATTGGAGACCGATAAAAGCTTCTTCCGAAAGGCAGGAGCCATCACTCCCGAAGATGTAGGCTTAATGGAAGATGTTATGAAATGGCAAATACCAAAAGGGAAAAGCAGCTTGTACAAAAATGACCTAATGGTACTTGATATTGTACTAACCAACATCAATAAACGCCCTATTTACTTCGCCGTTTCAGTTAGCCCTTCTTCTTATTTAGGACTTGAAAAATACTTCCAATTAGAGGGACTAGCTTATAGAATTGTTCCAATCGCCAAATCGGGCAGAGGCTCTGGACTGTATAAAGGACGTGTCAACCCCGATATCATGTACAATAACCTGATGGAACGTTTCCGCTTTGGAAATTTAAAAGAAGAAGGGGTACATGTCGATAGTGATCTACGTCGGATGATTTACAACTTCCGAGGTAATTTCCAAGAACTTGCCGACGCACTGATTACTAGAGGAGAAAAAGACAAGGCGAAAGAAGTACTAGATCACTGTCTCGAAAATATGCCTGATAGTGCGGTTCCTTACAGTATTTTTATGGTTTCTTTTGTAGATACCTACTTTAAAACAGGAGATAAGAAAACGGCTGGCGAACTTGCAGAATTAATTGGGGAACGCTTGTCTAAAAACCTGTTGTATTATAACTCACTTGCCAAACGTGACCAAAAAGCCTATGAGCGTGAAATGAACGCCAATCAAGGCTTATTAGCTGGCTTGGTAAGCATTGCCAAAGAGTATAATATGCCTGACCTAGAGAGTAAATTAAACGGTTACCTATCTGCCACCACAAAATAAGAGGATATAGATATAGCCTTATTTTTTTAACTATCTGGGCGTGCCGCGTATAAAAAAAGCGCAGCCTTTTGACACTTGACCACCAGCGAGGACGCTGGTGGAAACAAGTGTCAAAAGATTGCGCTTTTTTTATACACGTCGGGCTATCCGCTTGTAGTTGGCTCACATCAACCTGTTCCGCTAATCGCCTAGCAGTGTCTTCCGCTGTCAGCCCTGCTAGTCGAAGCTTCACAAGGTTTCTGTTTCACCAAGCTACCGCTATTATCCCTCACGCGGTAAACAATGAGTGAATGAGTGGTTGACTGAATGATTGAATG
>JAHDCM010000257.1 GCA_020629895.1 Bacteroidota bacterium | reverse complement strand
CCGCGTGAGGGATAGGAACGGTAGCTTGGTGAAATAGGTGCTTTGTGAAGCAAGGACTAGCGGGGCTGACGAAGGAAGACACCGCTAGGACTCGAATGCTGAACAAGCACGTATGAACCAACTACAAGTGGATAGCCCGACCTTTTTTTGCCTTTTTTGCCTATTTATGCGTGGACGCATGAACAGGCAAAAAGGAAAAAAAGGACACGCCCAAAAAATTAATAAACAATACTAATTTATATGAAATTATATGGTGATCTGAAAGAGATCAAATCAATTCAAAAGTCGAGTACTAATCGCAAATATTTTCCGAAAGAGATATATGATTGTGTAAATTTAGAGATATTAAATTTTGCCTACAATTACTTGACAGAAATGCCTAGTGAATTGGCACAACTGACAAAGTTAGAACATATTGATTATCAAAGTAATAAGCTAGAATTGTTGCCTCCTAATATTGGGGAGTTTAGAGCTTTGAAAAAGCTAAATTTGGCAAATAACCAATTGAAAGAGTTACCAGTAAGTATAGGGGAGTTGGAAAATTTAGAGTTTTTAGTGTTGGGAAATAACCAATTAACTGCTCTTCCACCAACAATAGGGAATTGCAAGAATTTGCGCTATTTGAGTTTAATGGGAAATCAGGTAAGTGAATTGCCAGAAGAGTTATTTGAATTAGAAAATTTGGAGTTTTTAGGGCTACATAGAAATCCGATTACTCACTTATCTCCTAAGATAGGGCAATTGAAAAAGTTGAAAAAATTGTATATCGGACAGATGGAATTAGCGGAATTGCCAGCAGAAATAAAGGCATGTGCGCATTTGGAGGAATTGGTGATGTATCGAAATAAACTTCGAACCTTACCTGCCTTTTTGACCCAGTTACCTGCCTTGACTTTCTTGAATGTGCAAGGAAATCCTTTTGATGGGTTTCAGGAAAACGCGCTCTACTTTCTCAATTTAAATCGTATGGTAGCAGGTACACCGATTTATTCGGAGCTGATGAATGCTAATGAATGGAATGAGTTATTAGCATTTTTTGCCAAAAAGAATGTGCCATTAGAGATGCGAGCTGCGGCTTATGAAGCATTTGTTGGGAAGAATGAAAAATTATCAGAAAAATATTCACGAGAGGAGATTGCAACCATTTTGGCAATGGGAAATGATCGTGCGTTTGAAAATGCGAGAAAATACCTACAAAGTCCAAGTTTGAAAGAACGCCCTCTTAAAGCTGGAGATGAAGTGGCAATGTTTGGACGGGCGATTTTTACGCGTAAGGAGATTAAGGAAAAACTGGAGAATTTGCAGGCAAAATTAAGTTCTAAAGTGACAAAAAATACGACACATGTGCTGCTCGGAAAGCATAGCAAGTATGTGAAAGGCTTGGGTAAGGAAGGCTTGGTATTTGTAACAGATGTGGAGTTACAAGCCTTTTTTAATGAGGTAGAAGATGCTTTTTTGTTGGAGGAGAATGTGCAGGAAAGTGGTTTTATTGAGCAAGTAGAGGCGTTGCTGAAATCGGGTGATGAAGATAATGTGGCGGTGGCTTTACAGATGCTACGTGGTGGTGGCTTGCCCAAAGATTTGATCCCAAACGTATTTATTAGCTATTTTTTAGGTACGAGCCGTAGTAATCGGGCAGAAGCAAAGAAATTGTTGAAGTTGTATGGAGATGAGAAGATGCAAGTGGCAATGACTCGAAAGTATAAAAAGTTTGAACCCAATAAAATGGCATATTTTTTACGTCGCAATATTGCGGAACATGCGCGTATTAGTGGTGTTCCTGATTGGCAAATTGCTGAGGCGGTTTATGAGCGTCACCAACGTTGTAAAGACATTTTATTAGAAAGTGAGCATATTACTAATGCACGTAAAATAGAACTACTACAAACTATTTACCAATCCAAACGTCTCAATTTACATTATATGTCACTTCATAAGTTTCCAGTAGAAATTTATGAATTAGAAGATATGGAAACCCTCATTGCGGCTCATCACTCGTTTAGAGAATTACCAAGTGGTATTAGTCGGCTAAAAAAATTACAACAGTTATACGTCGGATTTACTCCTATTAGTACCTTCCCTGATGATTTGGCAAAATTGGATCAACTAAACTATATTGATATGAAACATACAGGTTTTAGCGTATTTCCAGAAGTATTGACCAAGTTGCCCAATTTGAAACGCCTTAATGTAGGAGGCTTATTGGATCGACGCAAGGGGTTTGAGATAAGTAATTTGCAAAAGAAATTACCAGGTGTGATTATTATTTGATGTAGTGAAAAAACGATATGCAATTTCCCACTAATTATAGTTCTGTAAAACGATTGAGCCTTTCGAATACCAAGTTCGTAGAGCTTCCAGAAGAGGTATTGAAGTACCCCAATTTGCAACAATTACGATTGTATAACAACAGATGTGTTTCTATTCCAGAAGAAATTTGTCAGTTGACACAGTTACAACAATTAGAAATAAGTTATAATCCCAATGTTCGTCTTCCTCAATCAATAGGAAAACTGAAACATCTGAAAGTAATCATTCTACGAGGAGTAGACTGCCTTCATTTTCCAGAACCGATATTGGCTTGTCAGCAACTGGAAAAATTAGTATTAGATACTTGTTCGATTGCCGCTTTGCCCAATGGAATTGGTAACTTGAAAAAGTTAAAATGGCTCAATCTGAATAGGAATAACCTAACTAGCTTGCCACCCGACTTATGGGAACTATCCCAACTCGAATTTCTGGCTTTGAGCGAAAATGAAATCCACTTTTTACCTCCAGAAATAGGGCGATTACGTAAGTTAGAAATTTTACATGCCGATTCTTGTGAACTAAAAGCGATCCCTCCCACTATTGGAGCTTTAAGTCATCTACGTTTCCTCATTTTATCCAGAAACCCGCTTCACTCCTTGCCTCCTTCCATTGGGAATTGTACAAGCTTATCGTATTTGCAATTATATCATGTCACTTGTGAGACACTACCAGATACCATTGGTAAACTTCAAAATCTTACAGAAATGGGTCTTGCGGGCAGCAAAAAGCTCAAAAAACTACCCGATACGATCGGAAATTGTAAAAAATTAATGCGTTTATACATCCGAGAAATGGAATTAGAGGAGTTCCCATTGAGTTTGTTGAATAATCCAGAATTGTACATTATTGAGCTATTTTTTGCCCAAAAAGATAACCTACCTGTTGAGTTTACGCGCCTAAAGGAGGCGAAAAAAATAGTTGAACAGGATAATCGCCTTATCAATCTCTTTCCTCAAAAACTAGTATTAAATAACCAAGCACATCTTCGAGGAAAACAAACCACAATAAATGATACTTTTCCTTTAGATGCTTCTTATTTGCAATTGCTCAAAAAACTAAGTGCAGATAAAAGCATTTTCAAGCATTTTTGTGAACGTTACTTTTTATTATGGGCCAATCAAAGCAAGCAAACAAACCTATTTGCAGTGTCTTTTTTAGTAAAAGCACTTCGATTTCCTCTACCACAAATTCGCTATCATGCTACACTTGCACTTGCCTTTCAAGCTCCTACCATCCAAGAGCAACCCATTGAAAAAGGTGTACGGGTTTTAATAGTGGGTACCACTACTATGAAGCGAACAGACATTAGACAGAAATTAAAAGAACAAAGCGTTGTTTATGAAACTAAATTAAGCGAGCAAACAAAATATGTCGTATTAGGGCGGAATGTCAAAAAGATAGAAGGTTTGACTAGGGAAGGCTTGATTTTTTTAACTGAAACGCAATTACAGCATTACTTTAATATTCAAGAAAAGGCTCCTTTGATTGTAGCCAAAGACGAGCAAGAGTACCAATTGCCACAAATTCAGGATATGCTTTTGCACGAAGATGCCAGCTTTGCGAGTGTCGCTATCCAAATGCTAGAAGCTGTTGGAGTGCCTCCTATTTTTCTGCCTCACTTACTTGCCATCTATCGTTTGGCAAAAGAGGAGAGTGATCGTCAGCAAGCAGGACGCTTATTAAAATTATATGGTACACAAGCCATTCACCAAATCATGCCACGAAAAGCAAAGTTTTATTCAAAAGGAAAAAGACAGGATGCTATAAAACGAGAAATTTTATTTCAAAGCGAAGAAACGGCATTAAATCCAATACCTATTTTCGTGTATTTATGGCTACATTATGACGTATATTTACTCGAAGAAAAATTTGCTAATAAACAAACGTATGTAGATAAAGTAAAGCAAGAAATACTAAAAGCAGGAGGGATGAAGGGGAGGTGATAAAAAAAGCGCAACACCTCTTTTTGAAGTATTGCGCATTTTGTGCTCCCTTGCACAAGTAAGTATATAAAGGAGTAGTGTTGTTTTGTTGTTGTTGTTGTCTGTTTCTACCCCTTTATTCTTTTCTCAGATTCATTGTAAAAAAGTGGTAGAGCAAGCAAAAAACTCACTCTACCATCTTTTCTAGAGGGCTTTCAATTTTACAATTAGCACTAAACAAATTGTTACATTGATTAATTGATTATAAATTTATAATTGTAGAAGTAATTATAATAGCAATTTTAAGAATATGACACATTGTTGACAGTTTTTGTTTTTAATGTCATTGTTTTGTCATTTGCTTTGTTACTCTACCAGTGTTTGAATACGATTAGCCACAATAATTTCAATTCCAATTTCTTCAAACTGATCCATTTTTTGAAGGACTAGTTGATAAATCTCATAGGCTTTTTGAGCATTAAACCGCAATTTGTAATTGGGTTGATGTGCAATTCCATACATATCAGCCCAACTGATATAGCCCCAAGCTGAGTCGGGGAACAAGTGGTTAAATTGGTTGACTGCTTGTTCGGCCTTCCGTTCATCTCCCAAAGCTAGATAAGATTCGATAATTGCCAGCCATACCTCTTCGGTATCATGATTTTCGGTAATGAGGGTACGTACTTCCAAATTAAGATGAAGTCGCCATTGGTGAAAACATAAGTCCTTTTCTGCCAGTACAAATAGCAGGCGAGATAAATCTTGTTGCCAATGTTGCCAACCAAAAAAACTAGGTTCATGTTCTTCAAGTGTTTCCCAATCACTAATTTGGTGATCAAGCAGCATTATTTTCAAGTTTTCCCAGCAATTCCACCAAAGCATTCCCGCTTGCATCAATTTTCCTTCCTGAAAAAGATCGTACCCATAATGAATACGCGCATCAATCGTATGCAAGCCCATACGATGTGGGCGCAGCTTTTTCCAGAGTACAAAAGGCGCGTAAAACACAAAATCACGTCGCAAGTCCCACTCAGCCAAAGAGCAAGTTTTTAGCCATTGCTCTCCAATTTCAGAGGCACTCAAATAATTAGGAAGCTGCGCACGAAAGCGACTTAAACTCGTGCGGATGCCACATTGGCGTAGTTTTTTTAGAATAGCACTGACACGCATCTCATGAATACGTTCAGGTTTAATAGGGCCATGAATGAGCATGTAAAAGGGTTTTTAGAGGGTCAATGGGTTAGTAATATTGACATAGGATGATCCATTACCACTCTCGGCTAGTTGCGGTTACTTCTTACCACTAGCAGTTATTAAGCGTAATAACAAACGGTATTACACTTAATGTCTTGTAAAGGGTTAGCAATAAACAGGTAAGCTTGACTACAAAAAAGCCACATACTATACGTAGACTCCTTTAAAAAAAATAAGTTACAATAAATGCCAAAAAAATAAACTATGATTTATAATTAAAACCTAAAAAGCCTTATATATGACGCTATTATGATAATTGGAGGGCAATAAAAAAATGTTATTGCCTAAATCATCCAATCA
>JAHDCM010000256.1 GCA_020629895.1 Bacteroidota bacterium | reverse complement strand
GGGTGACTGGGTGATGGGATAATTAAACAATAAAAAAATATATTTATGAAAGCTGCGGTATTAGTTAAAAATGGGGCTGCGGATAAAGCCTTTGAGATACAGGAAGTGGCTGCTCCATCACTAGCAGCAGGACAGGTATTGGTGGATGTAGAGGCATTTGGGTTGAACTTTGCAGATGTGATGGCTCGGCAGGGTTTATATCAAGATTGTCCACCTTTACCAGCCATTATTGGTTATGAGGCGGTGGGTCGGGTGAATAGTTGGGCGGATGATGTTAGTGGCTTTGAAAAGGGGCAACGCGTGTTGGCATTTACCCGTTTTGGAGCTTATGCTACACAGGTAGCCACGATGCAGGAGGGAGTGGTGCCGATTCCTGAAGCAATGCCAGTGGGAGAAGCGGTGGCATTGGCGACGCAATATTGTACGGCTTGGTATGCGGCTGAAGAAATGGTACGTTTGTATGCAGGAGATCGGGTATTGATTCAGTCGGCGGCAGGGGGTGTTGGAACGGCTTTGGTACAGTTGGCGAAACATCGGGGCTGTTATGTATTTGGAACGGCTAGTACGGGAAAAAAATTGGCTTATCTGAAAGAATTAGGGGTTGATTGTCCGATTAATTATAAGGAGTCTAATTTTGCAAAAATCATTAAACAAGTATCTCCTACTGGTAAGGTAGATGTAGTGTTTGATGCAGTGGGTGGAAAATCGGTAAAGGATGGGATGAAGTTGTTGGATGCAGGTGGGCGAATGGTTTGTTATGGTGCAGCTAGTATGTCGGGCAGTAATAAAAATGTGCTTCGATTGGCAAAAACGGGTTTGGGATTTGGATTATATAGCCCTATTCAGTTGATGATGCCTAGTCATTCTATTATTGGTGTTAATATGTTACGAATTGCTGATAATAAGCCTCTTATATTACAAAGATGTCTTATAGAAGTAGTCAAACTTTGGGAAAAAGGTGTGGTAAAACCCACAGTTGGAGGCGATTTTGCTATAAGTGAGTTAGCTCAAGCGCATAGCTCGCTTGCTAATCGGCAAACAATCGGCAAAATTGTAGTTCGCTGGTAAACCTCCCTTCTACCCTTCCCTCTTTCTTTACTTACTATTACTTGATACCTATATCTACTATAAGTAAAGAGGAAAGAATAAATTGTTATGCAATAGCGAAAATGAAAACACCAACTTTATAAGTATTTTTCCTTTATTCATAGCCTCACTCAGTAATTTTTTGCTGGGTGGGGCTTTATTATTTCATCTTCGCTAAATAAAAGCCAAATTACACGAACTATTCTTATTATCAATGGGTTCTATTAGAGGACTTATCGAAAAGTGCTATCTTTGCACACCAATTTTAAAACCACTTTTGTTCAACTTTATTCATTTATAAATTATTGTAATGAGTACATTCTACAATGCGACCAAAACATTGATTCAAGAAGATATAGATACCTTATTAGAAGATGCTATCGGAACAGGTTGCCGTCTTATTGTTCACAACGATGATTTTAATACCTTTGAATGGGTTATTCAATCGCTTATTGAAATTTGTGGACACACTCCACAACAAGCAGAACAGTGTGCATTGATTATTCACTTCAAAGGGAAATATGCCGTGAAGGAAGGCACTGAAAATTTATTAAAACCGATGCGTGAAGGACTTACTGACCGAGGTATTGGCGCAACTATTGAATACGAATAAGAAAAAAATAATCAACTAATAGCACGGATAAATGTTTTCATATAAAATGCATTTACTCGTGCTTTTTTATTTTTAGTAGCCCCATATACCGTTTATATCATGCCGATCTACGCCTTGTCTAATATACTGCTATTTCCACCTTGTGAATTGGCAGAAGAAGACGGACTCTTAGCCGTAGGGGGTGATCTTTCTCCAGAGCGATTATTACTCGCTTATCAAAATGGCATTTTCCCCTGGTATTCGCATCCCGATCCCATCTTATGGTGGGCACCCGACCCACGATTTATTATGCTTCCCGAAGGTATTAAAATCTCTAAAAGCATGAAGCAGGTACTACGGCGGCACACCTTTACGATTACTTTCGACCAAGATTTTCCTGCTGTTATCAAGGCCTGCCAGCGACGAAAACGTCCGCAACAAGTAGGCACTTGGATTACTGAAGAAATGCGAATTGCTTATGAACAATTACACGAACAAGGCTGGGCGCATTCGGTAGAAGTATGGAATAAAGAAGGTAAATTGGTAGGTGGCTTGTATGGCATCGCTATTGGTAATTATTACAGTGGCGAGTCGATGTTTGCACTTGAAAGCAATGCTTCGAAAGCAGGTTATATTACCCTTGTCAAACACTTACAAGCTTGGAACTATCAATTGATTGATTGCCAGATTCACACCCCACATCTTGAAAGTCTGGGAGCTTATGAAATTCCACGTCATGAGTTTATGTATATGCTTCAAAAAGCCCTGTACCAGAAAAGAAAACCTAGTAAATGGCAACTAGACCCGCAACTCCCTATTTTGCCCGTAACAAAATAAAAACTCAAATCAGTCAACTTTTTGTCAATAAATAGTATTTTTATTTAGCCAATTAAATCAACTCATTAAAATAAATAACCAAAGAAATGGAAGAAAACAAGCAAGAACAAAACGACCAAACAGAAAATCAACAAAATGATTTTTCTGATTTCAGAGATTCTGCCGAAGATCTCATTAAGGCAATGGCCGATACAGGTGCGAGCTTATTCAACCTAGCCCGCAATCGTTTCGAGTTTGCCATCAACGAAGTACGTAGTCGTGTTGATGGGAATGACACAACTGATGCTGAAGTAATAGAAGAGGAAGATGGAAGCTCCAAAAAAGATGCTTCACACATCTTGGAGAATTTGCGAGACGAAGCAGATAAAGCGCGCGAAAACTTTGAAGAGAAATTCAAAGATGTTACCACTAATCTTCGCGAACGATTCGACTATATTTCTCGTTCGGATTATGATGATTTATTAGCGCGTATTGCCGAGCTAGAAAAAATGGTGGGCATCAAAAAAGAAGACGAGGAAGAAGAAGCATAGATACTAGCATATACACGATTGAAATTTGCCCAATAAAATGTCATGCGCATTTTATTGGGCTTTTTTAGGTTAATGAGGCACTATCAATCGTTCCGTCCTATAATATCTTTCAATAAATCGACCGTCTTCTCTGGCTGCTCCAACGGAAATAAGTGTCCTCCATCAAATTCAATAAAAGTAGTATTGGGAAGCATTTTTTTTAAGCTTTTAATATCTTCTTCTCGTAAAACATCACTATACTTGCCATACACCAAATAAGAAGGCATCTTTAGGCGATAAGCTCCCAATAATAAGGGAAAGGAAGAAAAGACTTGCGATTCTACTTCTCGATCAAAAGCAAGGTGTAAACCTTCGCTCGTTTCTCTTAAACCATGCTGTATATAAGCATCAAAGCAAGCAGGATGAAATGCCTGAAACATTCGCTTGGTATTAAAATAAGCAATCGCCGCCTCCCTACTCTCAAATACTGCACGCCGCTTTCGCGCCTTACTAGCATGTGGCACCAAATGGTGTGATAAACCCACCAATTTAAACAAGCGAATAACGACTCGTTTATACCTCGCGACCAATGGAGGCTCTAACAGTATCAACTGTTTAAATAGCTGTGGTTGCTCAATGGCACTTAACAAAGAGATGGCAGCCCCTAATGAATGTCCAACTCCCAAAACTGGCACCTTCTTGTCTGGTAATTGAAGGTGAAAAAGCAGTTCATCACGCAAATTTGACCAACTGCTATTCACTCGAAATTGCCCATGTCCATACATCGGAATAGATTGAATCGGATAAGGTGCTAATAAATCGAACAAATATTGATAAGTGCCTGCGGGAAGCCCATTGGCATGGGAGAACTGAATGGGTGTCATAAATAAAAAAATAAATACAAAACGAGATAGCCAATGCTTAAAATACAAAAATCTGGTACCCTCTTTTTATATTTGGCATATTTTCGGTGTAAGTAAAGAAGAATTCCCCCCATTACTAAACGATATCCGTATGAGCTTAAAAAAAATCATTCAAAGTTTTCCATTTGGACCAACTCCAAAGAAGAAGAAAAAGAAAAAAAAGAAGAAAAAACGCCCTATCCGTATTCTTTCTATTGATGGAGGTGGCATTCGCGGCATTGTACCCGCTATGATTCTACATCAAATAGAACAGATCACCGGACAACCTACCTGCGAATTGTTCGATTTTATTGCTGGCACCTCTGCTGGTGGGATGGTAGCCTTATTATTGGTAAAACCCGATAAAGATGGTACCCCTGAATATACCGCCCAAGAAGTAGCTGAAATTTTCGCCCATAGAGGATCTGAAATTTTTAGTTCTACGGTATGGGATCAAATTCGCTCTGTACGCACCTTGCGAGAAAAGAAATATCCATCTACGGGCATTGAAAAGATACTGAAAGACCACCTCGGCGAAACCTACCTCAGCGAATCGCTTACTGACATATTGATTACTAGTTATGCGATTAAGCGCAGAAATGCCTGTTTTTTTAAAAGCCGCAACGCAGTAGCCAGTTCTGATTTTAATATCAAAATGCGCCATATTGCGCGTGCGACTAGTGCTGCGCCCACCTATTTTGAACCTGCTCAAGTAGATATTCCCAATCTGGATGATCCCTTTGTATTGATTGATGGAGGTATTGTAGCCAATAATCCTGCGATGTGTGCCTATGTAGAAGCACGCTCTCTATATCCCAAAGCAGACGATTTTATTGTGGTGTCTATTGGTACAGGTGAACTATTACAAGGCTATGATTACGATGACGCCAAACGCTGGGGATTAGCAGGTTGGGTAGGTCCTATGATCGACTTTTTATTTCATGGTTCACAAGTAACTGTTGACTATCAATTACAACAACTTCTTCCTCCTAATGAATCTATTGGGCAACGCTATTATCGTTTCCAATTTCCGATAGAAAACGGTATGTGGGGCTTAGACGATACACGTCCTACAAACATACAACGACTAAAAGAAATCGTTACCGAGCAAATACTCAAAGACGAAGAAAGAACCATTTTGGAACTCTGCAAAAAACTGAAGCGTTAGGGGTATTGTAATCAACAAAAAATACCATGAGTGAACTAGAACAAGCCTCTATCATTCGCATAAAAGAATTAATGGCTCAAGGCTACCAAGTAGGAGTAGCATGGGACTGTGGTGGCGATCAATCTCCTTGCTGGCTAACCATCAATGAAAAGCCTTTACATGAATGTGAAGAGGATACAAGTGCTTTGATGACACGATCTTTTACCCAAGACATTATATACGGATTAGGGCTACCCAATGCGGGTGAATGTTATAGTAAAGGTGCGGGTACTTTCTTTTTTAATGAAGCGGATAAACTGGCTCTCAATTATCGTTGTTTTGACTATTGTGAAGCCTACGATGATCCGCTCCAATTACCCAACCAACGCTATCCTATCGCTATTCACAAAGTGGCTCAAAAGTATTTACATAAAGCACGCATTTCCTTAAATGGCTATGTTTATCTGTATCGTTTTGGGGAAGAAGAATATAAAACGCAATTGAGTTATGTGAGTGCCCAAATGAATACCCTACATGGCGACCCGATTCACTTTAAGCAACAACAAGAAGCATTTTATATAGAACAGGCCAAGCAGTTACTCCATCAGTTTGCCAATGATAATCGCCACTTACTAAATACACCTAATTCTATTATAGAATTTCATCTAACCGCCTCACTGATCAAGCCCAATTTGGTGGAAACGAGGTGTGAGGCAGATCG
>JAHDCM010000255.1 GCA_020629895.1 Bacteroidota bacterium | reverse complement strand
ATAACATCTAAATGATGTAGCCCCATCAAACTTCCAAGCCACTTATTTGTTGTTCAATCAATTATTAACATTACCATAATTGATTCACGATGAGCTTTTTCAATAAAATCTTTGGAGATTCGTCAGAAGAAAAGACAGATAAACTGGCTTGGAAAGTATTGCAAACCCAAGAAGAATTAGACGCCATTATTGCCCGTTCTACGGAGGTGCCTTGCGCTATTTTCAAGCACAGTACACGCTGTTCTATTAGTTCAATGGCAAAGGGACGACTAGAACGACAATGGGATTTGACAGATGAGCAAGTAGAAGTCTACTACCTTGATTTGATTGCCTTTCGCCCTGTTTCTAACCGTATCGCCGAAGTATTAGAAGTCGAACACCAGTCACCTCAACTTATCTTACTAAAAGAAGGGAAAGCCGTGTTCGATACGTCTCACAACGCCATTTCGGTGGATGCCTTAAAAGCAAATTTGTAACGAATAGTATTTTCAATCCTGATTAAAAAATAAAACCGACTTACGAGTAATTCGAAAGTCGGTTTTTATGTTTATTCTTCATTGAACTTATAACCAATACCTTTAATCGTCTTGATATAACTCGGACCTAATTTCTCTCGCAACTTCCGAATATGCACATCAATGGTTCGATCGTTTACAATCACATCGGTTCCCCAAATTTTATTGAGGATTTCTTCACGAGTAAAAACCTTACCTGGCTTCGAAGCCAACAAATAAAGGAGATTAAATTCTTTCTTGGGTAGATCCAGTTTCGTATCCTCTTTTTTGAGGACAAACGCTTCTCGATCAATTTCTAAATTTGCAATCTTAATCACCTTATTGGAGTCTTGTTGCTGATACCTACGCAATAACGATTTGATTTTACTAATCAAAAAGCGAGGGCGAATAGGCTTTGTCAAGAAGTCATCTCCTCCAATGTCGAGTGCAACCACTTGGGTAAATTCTTCACTACGAGCAGTCAGGAAAACAATAAGTGTATGATCTAACTCAGGAACTTGTCGCAACTCTTTACAGGCTTGAATACCGTCTAATTCAGGCATCATTATATCCAATAAAATAAGCTGTGGTTGATGCTCTTTAGCCAGTTCAATAGCCTTTAAACCATTACTAGCTGTTATTACCTCAAAGCCCTCCTTTGTCAGATTATAACCAATAAAGTCTAGAGCATCTTGCTCATCATCTACAACCAATATTTTTATATTATTTGCCATGGGATAGGTATGAATAAAAATGGAGATGAATATACTGATGCTTGCTGACGAAGGTACTAAGTTATTAGCAGAATTCGAAACATCTACAAATACTATAATAAATACTTACCTACTATCGGCATTCGACGGCCCATACCAAAGGCTTTAGAAGACACCCGTAGCATGGGAGGAGTTTGGTAACGTTTATACTCACTCATATTTACCAAACGCAATGTCCGATCTACTAAGGCCTTATCAAAGCCCATTTCAATAATTTCCTTTGGTCCTTTCCGATTTTCAATATACTGAAATAACACCTCGTCCAATTGCGCATATTCAGGCAAAGAATCACTATCCTTCTGATTGGGACGCAACTCTGCCGAAGGGGCTTTAGTTAAAATATGCTTCGGAATAATTTCAGCATCTCGATTGATATAGTCACACAAAGCATACACCTCCATTTTATACAAATCACCTATTAC
Organism: Bacteroidota bacterium; assembly: GCA_020629895.1. Lineage (GTDB taxonomy): Bacteria > Bacteroidota > Bacteroidia > Chitinophagales > UBA2359 > JAHDHP01. Next base: position 4,112 of record JAHDCM010000255.1, on the reverse strand, counting down.
CGACAAACCGCCACACATATCTCCATACAAAGTACCATATCCCACAGCCGCTTCACTTTTATTAGAGGTATTCAACAAAATGTAACCAAACTTATTGGATAATGCCATCAAACAAGTTGCCCGAACACGCGCCTGCATATTTTCTTCGGTCACATTAAAAGCCGTTCCTTCAAACTGCTTAGAAAGCATATCTCTAAATGATTGAAAGGTATTTTGAATAGGTATAATGTCTGATAGACAACCCAGATTTTCGACCAATTTTACCGAGTCACTCACCGAATGATCCGAACTAAACTCAGTAGGCATCATTACTGCCCGCACATTTTCAGCTCCTAGCGCATGAGCTGCAAGTACCAATGTTAAGGCCGAATCTACACCTCCTGATAAACCTAAAATAGCCTTTGTAAAACCTAATTTTCCAAAATAATCGCGAATACCCAATAGTAAGGCCCGATAAATCAAATCCATTTTCTCTTTAGGCTGCTCATGATCCTTTGCCACAACTCCTGCACTCCCCATTAATGGAGCAAGCTCATAAGTACGAACCATCTCTTCAAAATAGGGCAACTCATCTACTACCATCCCTGCATCATTCATCACAATAGAACCACCATCAAAAATCACCTCCGTTTGCGCGCCTACATTATTTACATAAAAGATAGGAATTCCATAACGTTCTACATTTGCACGAAGCACATCAATCCGATCAACAGCATGCTTATAATCAAACGGAGAAGCCGATAAATTAAGCATAAAATCAGGCTCCTGCGCGACCATCTCATCCATCGGACAAATCGTATAAAGTGGATTTTCATTGCCAATATTCCAAATATCCTCACACACCGTCAAAGCAATTCGTTTCCCTTTATACTCAAGCACCTTAAATTCACTAGCTGGCTCAAAATAACGATATTCATCAAAAATATCATACGTTGGCAAAAGAGCTTTATGAGCAATATGCACCACTTCGCCATCCGCAATAAAATAAGCCGAATTAAACAAGTCCTTTCCCTCTATTACAGGATTAATAGTAGGCGCACCAACCACAATTGCAATACCTTCACTCACTGCTTTCAACTGCTCAATGACCTGCTCTGAACGTTGTATAAAATCTCGAAACTCCAAAAAGTCTCTAGGCGGATAGCCACAAACAGCCAATTCGCCAAATACAACAATATCTGCTCCTTGTTCCTTCGCTGCCTTTATTCCCTGACAAATTTTTTCGAAATTAGCGTCAAAATTACCAATGTGATAATTTTGTTGAGCCATAGCCACTTTCATATATATTATTTTTGGTGGTGATAAAAGGTTTTGTGGTAATACCTACAAATTACTTACCACAAAGCAATACTTATTGTACTAAATACACAAAGACTATTCATTTAGTTTCAATGTATCAAAAAAACAGAACAAAAAAAGATACACCAAAAATAAAATCTTCAACGTTAAGTAAAGAGGAAAGAAGTATATTCATCCAAACAAATTGATTTAAAACAAACAACCTTCATGACCAAAGCACTTTTTCACCACACCTCCCTACTCCTAAGCACCTTTTTTGCCCTACTACTCTTTGCCAACTGCAAAACCGAACGTTCTCGCCCCGACATATCCGACATCCAACTCACCACCCAAATAGAACGATTTGAAGTCGATTTATTCTCCATTGATACCACTCAGCTATCCAGTGAACTCGCAACCTTACGCGCAAAATATCCCGACTTTTTTGCCTTATATGTAGAACAAGTTATGCAATTTGCCAAAGCAAGTGATACAAACACCTATGAAAAGCAACTACGATTATTCACCACCAACAAAGACATGCGTTTTCTTTACGATACCACCATGCTTTGCTATCCCAATCTAAAAAAACAAGCACAAGAACTCAACCAAGCCTTTAAGTATTTCAAGTACTATTTTCCCAACAAACAAGTCCCTGAAAAAGTTATCAGCCATATCTCTGCCTTTGGCCCCGCTGCTGTCACCTACGACCAAAGCATTTTGGGTATCAATCTCGACCTGCACTTAGGCAGCGACTTCCCTCTCTATCCTATTGATGTATTCCCCAAATATATGCGCGCCCGCCTCACCCCCGATTACCTTTCCTCCAATGCCATTCAAGCCCTTTTAAAAGCACATTTTGAAAACAAGCCCCCTAAAAAACGTTTAATTGATCAAATGATTTACGAAGGGAAAATACTCTATCTAACCGACTTACTCTTACCCGATGTACCCGATTCTATCAAAATAGGATACACACAAGCCGAACTAGCATGGTGTGAAGCAAGTGAAAATGGCATCTGGAGTTTTTTAGTCGAAAATGAATTACTATATTCCACCAAACAAAAAGAAATCTTCCTATACACTAGCGAAGCACCTACCACCAAAGGATTGCCTACCGAAGCACCAGGAAGAATACCGATATGGGTAGGATGGAAAATTGTAAAAGAGTTTATGGACAATAATCCCGATATTAGTCCTGCTCAACTCATGCAAATCACCAACGCCCAAGAAATTCTAAAAAAAGCACGTTACAAACCTCGACGAGGAGAATAACAAATCAATCACACCCCCACTGCCATGTCCCAAGCAATACGCGCCATCATCATCGACGACGAAGAAGGAAGTCGCCACCTTCTTCGCAATTTACTAACCGAATACTGTCCACAAGTCGAAATACTTGATATGGCAGATGGACCCTCAACGGGTTGGAAAGCCATTCGCACCCACCAACCCGAACTCGTATTTCTTGATGTTAGAATGCCCGCTTCCGATGAAGGATTTCAACTACTCGAAAGTATGGACAATATTGACTTTGCCGTCATTTTCACCACTTCTTTTGATCAATACGCCATTCGCGCTATCAAATTCGCTGCCCTCGATTACCTACTCAAACCCATCAACATCCTTGAACTGCAAAAAGCAGTTGCCCGTTACGAAACCCAACGCGGCCGCTCCGACCAAGCAGGTGTTGAAAACCTACCCAACAATTTCCAAAAAATTGGTCTCCCAAGCCTCGAAGGTGTTACCTTTGTTTCCGTAGAAGACATCATTCGCCTCGAAGCCGATGGAAACTGCACCATTTTTTACCTCAAAAACAAACAAAAAATACTCGTCACCAAAACCCTCAAATACTACCAAGCATTACTTGGCGATCAATCCTTCCACCGTATTCATGGCAGCCACCTCGTCAATCTCAAACACATCACCCGCTACCTCAAAGAAGGCACTGTCGAACTCAGCGATGGCTCTGCTGTCTTTGTTTCTGCTCGCAAAAAAAAGGGCTTTTTAGAAAAATTACAAGCTATGAAATTAATCCGTTAACGGCTCAACGAGTTATATACAAGTTCCCCTACATATCTATTATTACCAGCATCTTAACTGTTAGTAATCCCGCCTTTGTATTCTCTTATTTGTGTCCTTTGTGATTCCCTCTCTTGACAATTTCATTTTTTTGCCCTATATTTGATATATCAACAATTGATACATCAAATGAAAAAAGCCCAACATACGATATTCTACGCTATTGAGCGCACGATAAAACAGTATCGGAAATATGCTATTACTCAAATAAACCAGCAGTATCCCAATATTACTTTAGATCAGTCTATGCTCTTAAGAAAGCTGCTTGAGAACCCAGAAGCCTCCCAAACAGAATTAGGCAACTTTCTCTTTAAAGATGTAGCCTCTATTTCCAGAATGATTAATCTATTGGTAAAGAAAAAGCTAGTTGAACGGAAAGCAGTTAAAAACAACAGAAGGCAAAATAAACTATCTGTCAATCAAGAAGGAATTGACATGATGGACAATATAAAGGAAATCGTAAAAGACAATCGGCACAAAGCCTTAGTAGGCATCTCTAAAGAAGAGTTAGAAGCCTGCAAACAAACCCTAGACAAAATTTATAATAACCTAAATAAATAATTGCACCCTTTATAATTCATAACAAAAAAAGGAACAATGAAACACTTAATGATCTTTATTCTCCTACTACTCCTATTGGGTAGTTGTCAAAAAGACTGTATTGAGTTAACACCCCATGAATACGAACTCGCCTTAGAAGATGGGCTTTATGTAGAAAAGTTTCCAGATTCGGTAACTGATGAAAATCGCTA
>JAHDCM010000254.1 GCA_020629895.1 Bacteroidota bacterium | reverse complement strand
TTAGATTAATTTTCCCTAGCTTTGCAGCCAAATTCAAACACCTATGATTTCTATAGACGGAATAACAGTCGAATTTAGTGGACATACCCTCTTTCAAAATATCTCTTTTGTAATCAATGAGAATGATAAGATCGCGCTAATGGGCAAAAATGGCGCAGGAAAATCTACCATGATGAAAATCATTGCGGGGATTGACAAACCCACCCGCGGGCATGTTTCTTTCCCTAAAGATGCGGTCATTGCCTATCTCCCACAACACCTCTTAACCGATGATAATTGTACCGTTTTTGAAGAAGCTGCCAAAGCCTTTACGAAGGTATTTGAAATGCAATCGGAAATGGAGCGACTCAATAAGGAATTAGAAACGCGTACTGATTATGAGTCGGATGCGTACATGGAAATTATCAATAAGGTGAGTGAGATAGGAGAAGTGTATTATGCCCTTGGAGATTTTAATTATGATGCAGAGGTCGAAAAAACCTTACTAGGTTTGGGCTTTGAACGAGCCGATTTTACCCGTCCTACTAGTGAGTTTAGCGGCGGCTGGCGAATGCGGATCGAACTAGCGAAGATTCTTCTTCAAAAGCCCGACCTTATTCTATTGGATGAGCCAACCAACCACATTGATATTGAGTCGGTCATCTGGTTAGAGGACTTCCTAGTAAATAAGGCAAAAGCAGTACTGGTCATCTCGCACGATATTGCCTTTATTGACAATATCACTAAACGTACCCTAGAGATTACGAAGGGGAAGATGTACGATTATAAAGCCAATTATACACATTATCTTCAACTACGAGAAGAACGCAGAGCATCACAGTTGAAAGCCTATAAGGAGCAACAAAAATTTATAGAGGAAAGTCAGCGGTTTATTGAACGGTTTAGAGGGACTTATTCTAAGTCGAATCAGGTAAATGCTAGGGAACGGATGTTGGAAAAATTGGAAATCATCGAAATTGATGAGGTAGATAATTCCTCCTTAAAATTGCGTTTCCCATCTTGCCGTCGTTCAGGTGATTACCCGGTTACAGCAACCGCCTTATCAAAAAAATATGGTGATTTGACAGTCTTTCAAAATGCGAATATGTCTATTAAGCGCGGGCAAAAAGTGTGCTTTGTTGGGCGAAATGGAGAAGGGAAATCTACGATGATTAAAGCGATTATGGGCGAGATTGATTTTGAAGGAGCATGTGGCTTAGGACATAATGTAGAAGTGGGTTATTTTGCCCAAAATCAAGCCTCCTTACTTGATGCTTCCCTCAGTGTTTTTGAAACAGTAGATGAAATTGCAAAGGGAGAGGTACGGACACAACTCAAAAATATCTTAGGGCGGTTTATGTTTAGTGGCGATGATATTTATAAGAAAGTAAAGGTGTTGTCGGGTGGGGAACGGACGCGTTTGGCAATGGTAAAGTTGTTATTAGAGCCAGTCAATTTATTAATTCTCGATGAGCCAACCAATCACCTAGATATTAAGTCGAAAGAGGTATTGAAAGAAGCCTTATTGGCTTTCGATGGCACGTTGATCCTCGTATCCCACGATCGGGCTTTTTTGGCGGGCTTGGCAGAAAAGGTATTTGAGTTTAAGAATAAACGAGTCATCGAACATTTCGAAACGGTGGATGCTTTCTTGGAGCGGAATCGCATGGAGAGTTTACGAGAAATTCACTTGGCGGGGTAATGAAGAGGTTTGTAGGAATGAGGATTTATATTTTTGCCAATCAATTCTCCAACTAAATAATTATTATCTATTTGGCTTTTCGTTGGGGGTAGGAATGGCGATTCGTGCGGCTACACTAGGGGGAGACAAGGTTCTGGGTTTGATGTTGGGTGATTATCCCCCTAAATATCCTACTTATGATAAAGAATGGGCTGCAAGAGTTAAGGAAAATTCGCCTGAATTGAGAGAGGTTTTTGTAGATGGTTTGTCAGCAGATAGTGGATATGAAGACCTTTTTCCAGAATTAAAAGCCCTGTCCTGCCCTTCTATGTTATTTAAAGGAGGGCAAGTGGGTAACCTTGTTCCAGAAGAAGTCGTCACTAAATATAAAGAAATGATTCCTAGTGGGAAGGTGGTGATTTTGGCCGATAGTGGACATGTGATCTTTCGTCCCGATCCGAAAGTGTTGACAGATGAGATGGAGAAGTTTATAAAAGAAGTGGAAATAGGTTAAGGATTGGCTTCCATTTTATTCACAAAATCTTCAATTTCTAGCAGCAATTCGCGTGCAGTATGCATAGAAGAAACGCCATCGAAAATAATTAAAAAATGCTTATTGGTTTGTTTGAAATGGGCCTTTGCGCTGTTGCGTTGTACATATTTTAATATCTTAGAAAAAATACTAGATTCGTAGTAGGGAGAGCTTTGGTTTTCAGGGAAGTAACCGCGCAATTTACGTTGCTTGAAAGAAATGCGTTCAAAACCTAACTTTTTGGCTACCCAACGTAGGCGAACCGTATGAAATAATTCTTTCACTTGGCTAGGAAGTGGGCCAAATTGGTCGCGCAATTTATCTCGAAATGTCAAAATGCCTTCTTCAGTAGCGATATTATCCAATTCGGTATAAAGACTAAGTCGTGTGCTTACATTATTGACATAATTATCAGGAATGAGCAATTCTAAATCGGTATCAATTTGGCAATCTTGCACGAAGCTACGTTCCTTTTCTCGTTGCTCTTGAAACACGTCTTTAAAATCGGTTTCTTTTAGTTCCTGAATGGCTTCGTTGAGGATTTTTTGGTACATCTCAAAGCCTATATCAGCGATAAATCCACTTTGTTCCCCTCCTAGCAAATTACCTGCTCCACGAATGTCCAAATCTTTCATGGCAATTTGAAAACCGCTACCTAAATCGGCAAATTGCTCAATGGCTTTGAGGCGTTTGCGGGAATCATCGGGTAGGGAGTAGAGAGGTGGGGTGATGAGGTAGCAAAATGCTTTTCGGTTAGAGCGACCTACTCGCCCGCGTAGCTGGTGAAGATCACTCAATCCAAAATTCTGTGCGTTGTTGATAATAATGGTGTTGGCATTGGAGACATCCAAGCCCGATTCTACAATATTGGTACATACTAGCACATCATATTGATTGCTAATGAACTTCATCATTTTTTCTTCTAGCTCTTTGTTTTCCAATTGTCCATGTGCCATGCCTACATCAATATCGGGACATAAGCGTTTGATCATAGCTGCTATTTCGATGAGGTCTTTCACGCGGTTATGGATAAAAAAGACCTGCCCACCACGATAGACTTCATAATTGATGGCTTCGCGAATGCGTTCAGGATCAAACCCAATGAGTTCGGTACTGACTGGCTGTCGGTTAGGTGGTGGCGTATTGATGACTGTCAAATCACGCGCATTCATCAATGAAAATTGAAGGGTACGTGGAATGGGAGTTGCTGTAAGGGTTAGTGTATCGACATTTACTTTCAAACCGCGTAGCTTTTCTTTGGCGGCTACTCCAAATTTCTGTTCCTCGTCAATAATCAACAAGCCTAAGTCCTTAAACTTGACCTTCTTACCGAGTAAGGCATGCGTACCAATAACGACATCTACACCTCCTGCCTCTAGCTTTTTTAGTGTTTCATTTTTCTGCTTCGTCGTTTTGAAGCGATTGAGGTAATCAACTGTACAAGGAAATATAGAGAGGCGTTCAGAGAAGGTTTTGAAATGCTGCATCGCTAAGATGGTGGTAGGGACTAAAACGGCTACTTGTTTACTGTCGGCAATAGCCTTTGCAGCGGCTCGTACTGCTACTTCTGTTTTACCAAAACCAACATCTCCACAAATTAAGCGATCCATAGGATTTTCGGCTTCCATATCTACCTTAAAATCTTGGGTTGCTTTATATTGGTCGGGCGTATCTTCATACATAAAAGAGGCCTCTAGTTCTGTTTGCATATAGGTATCGGGGCTAAAGGCAAACCCTTTAGAGGCTTTTCGTTTGGCGTAGAGTTTAATTAAGTCAGCCGCAATATCCTTGATCTTTCGTTTCGTCTTACGCTTCAGTGCTTGCCAAGCGTCAGAACCCAATTTATTGATCTTTGGTACCTTGCCATCTTTTCCTACATACTTTGATACTTTGTGCAAGGAATTGACATTGACATATAGAATATCTTTACCCTTGTAAATGATTTTCATCACCTCCTGTTGCTTGCCATTCACAGTAATTTTTACCAAACCTGCATACTGCCCTACACCATGATCTATATGGGTGACATAATCGCGCGGTTGTAATTCCTTCAACATGCGAATGGTCATAGCTTTATCTTTCGAGTAGCCTTGCTTGACCTTGTATTTGTAAAACCGTTCAAAAATTTGGTGGTCGGTATAAATGGCAAGTTTTAGATGGTCATCTTTAAATCCTTCATGAACGGAGGTTGAGTATGCATCGAAACGCACAGCAGTACCAACATCTTCAAATATATTGGCAAAGCGATTAATTTGACGCGGGTTTTCGGCAAATAATATGTTTTTATAGCCTTCCTCATCATTGGCTTCTAAATCCTTAATGAGTAGTTCGAAATTTTTATTAAAAGGAGGTTGTGGTTTGGAGGAGTAGTGAATGGTTGTACTGTCTTTGAAATAGGCGGCTCTTCCAAACTCAATAATATGTTTATCTTGTAAATCGCGAAACAATTCTTGGGTACTCAGAAAGGTTGTTTCGGGATCATCCGTAAAAATAACATGCTCCTCTTCGGGATGGCTTTCTTGAAAGGTTTTGGCAGCGTCAACCGCTTTTTTATAACATTTTTCATTAATGCTAAGTAAAGCGTCAAGGTCTTTTATCCAAACGGTGGTATTGTCAGGAGTAATATGAAATAAAGAGGCTTTATCTCCACTTCCAAACTGCGTTTGAATATTAGGAACAATGGTTACTTTCGAAAGTTTTTGGGTGGAGAGCTGTGTTAGTGGATCAAAAATACGAATAGAGTCTACCTCGTCTCCAAATAATTCTACTCGATAAGGAAGGTCATTTCCAAAAGAGTAAATATCAACAATACCCCCTCGCACGGCAAACTGCCCTGGCTCATAGACAAAATCAGTCCGCTCAAAACCATATTCTACCAATACTTCTACTACAAAATCAACATCTAACTGTTCTTCTTTCTGAATAAGAATAGTATTCTGCTGGAGTGTTTTGGTATTGACAATTTTCTCAAAAAAGGCTTCGGGGTAGGTGACTAATAATTGTCCTTGCATCTCAGCATGAGCCAATTTGCTGGCCGTTTCTGCGCGCAGTAAGACATTGGATTTATTGATTTCATCTAAATAACCAGGCTTTTTGAAAGAGTCAGGAAAGTAAAGGACGGATTTTGTTTCTAACAGATTTTTGAGGTCATTTTGAAAGTAACCTGCTTCATCTTTTGTTTCGAGAATAAAAAGATGTGTTTGTTGTTGCGAACGGTAAGTCGCAGCAGCAATCATAGAATCAAGTGATCCGACCATACCCGATAGGTATAAACGGCTTTGAGGAGCATCATTAAGGGTGTTAATGATTTGCTTTGTCCGTTGGTCTTTTTGGTAGATTTGGAGTAGTTGGTCAAGGCTCATAATTACCTACAAAGGTATTGTTTTTTTCCAACAATTACAGCCTCATTGATAGCCTCATAGAGGCGACACATTGATAGCCTCATAGAGGCGACACATTGATAAATTATGAAAAAAACGAAAAAACGCGGGAAAATCAACCAAGTTATAAGTCATTATTATAGGAACATAACCAATCATAAAATAAAACCATGCCCCATACATATACCCAATTGTCAATACAATCAGATGTGAGGCTTCACAACACAGA
>JAHDCM010000253.1:3442-5836 GCA_020629895.1 Bacteroidota bacterium | reverse complement strand
AATGATTGGATAATTGAGTAATTGTCAAATCGTTTTATCGTCCCAGTTCATACGTCATTTTCTTATCTTTCAACGCCTTCATCGCTAGGCTCAAACCTTCGATGGTCATGGGAAACATGCGATTACCGAATGCTTGGCGGATAATTTTTGTAGAATCGGAAAAGTGCCAATATTGTTGACTATTGGGATTGAGCCATACGATATGTGGATATTGCTTGCGAAGACGGTTGAGCCAAGTGAGTCCGGGTTCTTTGTTATAATGCTCAATACTGCCCCCTTCATAAAGTACCTCGTAGGGCGACATGTAGGCATCACCTACTACAATGACTTTATAATCTTTGTTATATTTGTGTAGCACTTCAAAGGTAGGTGTACGGTCATTATAACGGCGAATATTGTCTTTCCATACGTATTCGTAGAGGCAGTTATGGAAATAGAAAAATTCTAGGTTTTTGAACTCGTATTTGGCAGCCGAAAAAAGCTGTGAGCATAGCAAAATATGGTCATCCATGCTGCCTCCTACATCCAAGAAAAGCAATACCTTTACTCGATTCTCTTTCGAAGGTACCATTTGTAAATCAAGTAAGCCTCCATTATGACACGTTTTATTAATGGTGTCATCCAGATCGAGTTCGTCGGCATGCCCTTCACGAGTAAAAACGCGTAGGCGACGCAAAGCCATTTTGAGGTTGCGGGTATTGAGTTCGAGCTTGTCATTGAGATTACGGAACGAACGTTTCTGCCATATCTTTACCGCCTTCCGATTGCCCCCATTCGGCCCTACTCGAAAACCTTCGGGATTGTAGCCGTTTTGCCCAAAAGGGGAGGTGCCTTGTGAGCCAATCCAACGATTACCGCCCTCATGGCGTTCGTTCTGCTCGTTGAGCAGTTCTTCAAAGCGTTTTTGTAGTTCGTCTAAACCTCCCATTGCTTCAATGAGGGCTTTTTCTTCATCGGTCAATTCGCGATTTTTGAGATCATCCAGCCAATCTTTAGGGATGTCGAATATTTTTTCGTTGGGAATGTATTCGGTACCTTTGAAATAGTGGGAAAATAGGACATCGTAACGGTCGAGATACTGCTCGTGCTTGACCATAATCGTACGAGCGAGGTAATAAAAATCGTCTACACTATACTGCACCACGCGCTTTTCGAGTGACTCTAGTAGTAGTAGATACTCTTTGAGGCTTACGGGCAAGCCGTCATTTTTGAGGAGCAGGAAAAAATCTAAAAACATAAATCAGCGTTTCCATAAAGTTACGCTTTTTTGAGTAATAAACCTATAATCAGATGATACCAACTTATAAAGCCATCGGCATGATGTCTGGCACTTCTATGGATGGCATTGACCTTGTATATGCCCATTTTACCATCAATGAGCAAGGAGTTTGGAGCTATGCTATTCAAGCAAGTACTTGTATGCTCTATACAGTTGAATGGCTCGAAAAATTACGTCAACTCATTCATGGCGATGCCATTTCCTTGATACATGCCCATTATGCGTATGGGCATTATATTGCTGCATGCATTAACACGTTCCTAAGTAAAGAAAAAATTGATCCGACCACTGTTGACCTGATTGCTTTTCATGGCCAAACCTTATATCATGCACCACAAGATGGCGTAAGTTGCCAACTAGGAGATGGGGCGGCTGTGGCTATTAAAACAGGCATTCCAGTAGTGGCTGATTTGCGGAGTAGTGATTTAGCCGCTGGCGGACAAGGTGCGCCAATTGTACCGATTGGTGATCGTTATTTATTTGCCGATTATCGTTTCTGCCTTAACATCGGGGGGATTGCCAATATCTCTTATCAAAAGCAAGATGATACGATGTTGGGCTATGATATTTGTGGGGCTAATTTAATCCTCAATCGCATAGCCGCTAAATTAGATTTGCCTTATGATAAAGGCGGGCAAGTAGCTGCTACGGGTAAGGTACATTTGTCACTTTGGGAAGCCTTGAACGCGCTGCCATTTTTCCAAGAAAAGGCTCCGAAGTCGTTGGGAGATCGTTGGGTACGGGAGGCGTTTATGCCGCTTTTAGCTCCTTATCAGTTAAGCCCAGCCGATGAGTTGTGTACAGTAGTAGAGCATATTGCGTTTCAAGTGGGAGAAGAAATTAAACGCTTATATGCACAAGAAGAAAAGTCATTCAATCATTCTATGGATAAGTTATTGGTGACGGGTGGCGGTGCTTATAATCATTTCCTCATTGATCGTATTCGAGCCTATAGCCCTATTCCTGTGGTGGTTCCTGATGCGGCTACGATTGATTATAAGGAGGCTTTGGTAATGGCTTTTATTGGGGTACTTCGCTGGCGCAAAACCAATAATTGTGTGAAGGAGGTAACGGGGGCTGAGCAGGATGTTTGTGGAGGGGCAGTTTATTTGGGG
>JAHDCM010000253.1:0-3342 GCA_020629895.1 Bacteroidota bacterium | reverse complement strand
ATGCCTTTAAAATCAATCTCATTTCTTTTCATTTTTTTACTCCTTACCATCCCTCTTCAAGCCCAAAATACCTACGAAATAAAATATGAATTTAACGACATCCTAAGCCCTACAATGGAAGCAGCCTTTGATATGGCTTCAATGGATGAAGGCTACAAAGAAGCCTACGAAAAAATTACTAAAACATACTCACTAAAAACAGACCCCAACCAATCCTACTTCACTTTTCTATCCAGAGATATGCGTATGATTGATACGATTAAATTATCATTTCAATACCAGCCATCTCCTGACTTTTATGCCCATAAAAACGCCAAAACAGGCTATTTTCTTTATGAGGATGGTTCTCACCAAAAGAAAGAATTTCCAGACGTAGATTTAGAGTGGGAAATCGTAAAAGCAGAAACTAGAGAAATAGCAGGCTATACTTGTCAAAAAGCCATTGCCTACAATGAAGATGGAGAAGTATCAAGTATTTGGTTCACACCAACCATTAACAGTGCTTTTGGGCCATTTCTTTACAGCTATCCCAACAGTCTAATTCTAGCATTAGAAACACCCATCTTTAAAATGCAGGCAACCTGCGTTTCTCTAATAGACGAAACCCTCTCCCCTCCTCCTAACCTCAACGACAAGCGCAAAAAACGCAAACAAAATAGTTTCCCCAACCTTCCCAACAAGTAATTCTCCCATGCGTACATTCTACTTATTCGTATTGTTATGCAGTATGACTAGTATCTCCTATGCACAACAAATAAGTGGTAGAGTTATATTAGAAGGACGAAACAATGCGACAGGAACCGTCATCTCTTTAGAAAGCAAGGCAGGCAAAACCATTGACTATCAGGTACTACATGCAGATAGTAGCTGGCATTTAAAAGCCAAACAAGCTGGCACCTACTACCTTCGCGCTTATCATCTCAGTTACCAACGATACGATAGCTCGATCGTGTTAAAAGAAAACGATAGTCTATTCATTAGTTTACACCTAAAACCCAATCAATTCGAACTTTCAGGGGTAGAAATCATCGGGCAACGGATGGCCATTGAACAACGAGGAGACACAGTAAGCTATACTGTAGATGCGTTTAAAAGTGCTGGAGATACCAAACTCGAAGATGTACTTCAAAAAATGCCAGGAGTAGAGGTGACAGATGACCACCAAATTCGATACATGGGTAAAAAAGTTGATGTCCTGCTTATTGAGGGGCATAATGTCCTCAACAACCAACATCAACTCGTTGCTGAAGGAGTTGACCTAGAAGCGGTTCGATCTGTGGAGTTTATCCAAAATTATCGTACCGAAATGGAAAAGGGAGCAGTAGGCGAATCGAACCAAACAGCTATGAATGTAAAATTGAAGAAGGAAGCGAAAGGAAAAACGAATGGCGATGTACAAGGTTCAGTGGGTTATAAAAACAAGTATGAAATCAATGGTAATGCCTTGCATTACCGTCCCAAACTTACCTATACACTCTTCGCCCGTAATAACAATCTCACGGAAGCAGTCCTCAATACTACTGACTATATGAACCTGCAAACCTCCTTACTAGATATGCTCAACCAGCATAAAGGAGGTAATATGGGGCAAGCTATTGATATTTTACCTACCGAATTATCCCTAACCGATGACATCTATAAAAGTAATGATGCCCTTTTGGCTGGTAATTGGTCATTTAAATTGAATGACAAAACCAAACTCCGTAGTTCAGCACTACTACTGCACACCAATCACCAAAAACAATTCAAGCTACAACGCGTTTTTTACAGCGATCAATCCATTTTTCAAGGAGACTTGAATAATCAACAGACTTCCTATATAGGTGATTTTAAAACAGCGTTAGAACACCAGTTGGACAGCACTAAAATGCTAGGAATTAATATAGAGTATCACCACAAAAACAAGGTAGAAAACGAAACACAAACCATTTTCTCTTTTAGTGATAGAATGGAAAACGAAACAAATCCAATACAACAAATAGCACAAGATAACCGCCACACAAATCTATTTGTAAAAGCCAAACTCAATCACCAAAAAACAGAACAAATCAGCCTTAAATATGGACTTTCTTATCTTCAAAAGTCTGCTCAAAATAAGTATTGGATAGAAAGCTCTCAACGCACTTTTGCTGCCCCAAAACTAACCCAAGATAGCCTCTTTATTTACGAACAGCGACTGAAGAGTCCACACAAAACAGGTAACGCATTTGTAGCATTTCACCAATCACACTCGCGATTTCCTCGAATAGTAAAACTAAGTGCTAGTTGGAGGCAAGAAGTATTAAAAGGCTTAGTACTACTTCCTCATGAGTATGCAGACCAACAACGACTTACTAAATCTATGGATCTGTTGCTACAACAAAACTACACCTATAAAAAACTCAATTTTAGTACGAGTGCGACCATCAACTACCACCATCTAAAACAAGGAGCCAGCAATTTTCAATATCCTAGTTTTAACCCTAAGATAGGAATATCTTATCTTTTTAATCCACAAGAAAGTTGGAATAAACTTTCACTTAATTATGGTTTACAAACCATTCATACCTCCTTTAACCAAACCAATCGAATTCCGATTATTCAAAACCCACAGACCCTCGTTTTTAATACCCTCTCATTCAAACAACTAATGAGAAAACAGTATGCCAACTTATATCTAAATTGGACAAAATTACAGCATCAGCTACAACCCTTTTTCATGCTTGGAATAAACTATGCTTATAGTAAACAAGCAACAAGTAATAGACTTGTTTTTGCTACAAATCACTGGACACAAGGCTTATTACTGACTCCTTATCAAAAAAGCCTCACCTCTTATTTCAATGCCTCCTTAAAACTATCTCCTCATATAAAATGGCAACTGTCTACTAGTCACATCGCCTTCAAAGGTTTTTACTATAATGTGCAAAGCTATAATATGCTCCCATTCAACAACCAAACGATTAACACCCAAACCTCCTTAACTATTTCGCTATTTAAAAAGAAACTAAGCATGAACCCATCCTACCAATTCTTACATCAAAAAAACACCCTTTCCTCCTCCCTACATATACACACCTTTAAGCTAGATACCAAAATAGCCCTTCTAAAAAAACGGCTGCTCATCAACACCCAATTTCAATACCAACAAGTACAATTCGAATCCTCAGCCCCCACGAACTGGCTACTCTCTGCACAAGCCACTTATCGCCTCTCCCCAAAATGGCAAATCCTCCTTAAAAGCGGACGTATGAATCGCTTTAACCCGATCAACATCACTTCCTTTGAAGCCAATAATGACTACTCACAAACCAATCGGTACACAGCTACTGAAGCTTATGCCATTACAGGATTGAAATATAA
>JAHDCM010000252.1:4031-5857 GCA_020629895.1 Bacteroidota bacterium | reverse complement strand
ATTTACGATTAAATGTCCAACGGAGTTGCCGCCAGCATCATTGAACGTTCCATCGTCCATCGTTGATCGTTCCATCGTCAATCGTTCAATACCTTTCAAGTAATATCGCCATCCCCTGTCCACCTTCACCCGAAGCAGCCGCAATAGCAAACATTTCTTCTTCCTGTTGAATACGGTGTGTAGCCTGCATCACCAAGCGGGCAGCAGTAGCTCCATAAGGATTACCATAAGCAATAGAACCACCCCAGGCATTTACTTTTTTGCGTTCGATAGTTGGACCAAGTACTGTTTGGTCTATTTGGGCGAGATTAGCCAATAATTGCCCTGCTGATGCCTCGTGAACTTCCCATACCCCAATTTCAGATAAAGGAAGTTTCGATTGTTTGAGTAATTGTGGAATCGCATCTGCGGCACCTGTAAGGGGAGCCTCTTGAGGGTTGTTGGCTGTAAAACAATAGTCCTTGATAGTAGCGAGTGGACGGTAGCCCAATTCTAAAGCCTTTAATTCGGATAAAATGAGTAGCGCAACAGCACCATCGGCTTCGGGGGCTAGGCTGGCTTCGGTAGTGCTTCCATCTGGCCCTGTAAAAGAGGGCTTGAGATCCGCTATTTCTTTAGGGTCAATAGTTAGATTAACTAGGTTGTCTTGGTGAATACTTTCGAAAGTAGGTGGGAAAGCCATTTCACAAATGATGGAATCTTGTAAATGTATTGCTTGGGAAGCAATGGCTTGCCGATGTGAACGAATTGCCCAAGCATCTTGATCGGCTCTGGAGATGCCAAAACGGGCCGCTAAATAATCAGAGCTTTGCCCCACTTGATGTTGAGTGGTAAACTCTTCAAAGTGTACGGCTTCTGGTAGAAAATCACTCGGTCGAAAACTAGTGGCAAACTTTAGGTAATCCGTAATACCTTGCATTTCTTGAAGGGCTAATACCTTTTGTTGCATGGTTTGTGGATATTGTACAGGTGCATGAGAGATGCTTTCAACACCGCCTGTAAGTATGCAGGCCGCTTTTCCGAGGTGAATTTGATCGACGGCATTGGTAATGGCCTTACCACTAGATAAACTACCCATTGAAACGGTATGAGCAACACTTGTTGGTGGAAGTCCAAGATATAAGGCGGTTTCTCGTGCCACATTGTGAGTGGTCAGTTGCTGGATCATTTGACCAAGTAGGAGTTGCTCTACATGGTTGGTATGAAAGTAGATTTGGTTGATTAAGCCACGAATGGCACCTTGTGCTAGTTGGTAGGCACTTAGATTGGCAAAGTGACTGCCTACACTCACGAAAGGAGAGCGGCAGGTCGCAACAATAACAGCTTTAGTAGAAATCATGGCCTCAAGATATAAAATTTGTACGAGGTGCATAGGAGAGGTACCAAGTTTTTATTACTACCTCTCTACTTATTACCTATTCGTGGTGGTAAGGTTCATTGTTTAGGATACTAAATGCGCGATAAAGTTGCTCTACAAATAATAAACGAATGAGTTGATGCGAAAAGGTCATGTCGGAAAGGGAGAGTTGGGCATTGGCACGTTGATAGACGGCTTCGCTAAAACCATAAGGGCCACCTACTACAAATTTAATCGCTTTGAGGTGTCGATTAAAGAGAGATTGTAGGTGATTAGCAAAGGCAACCGAGCGGTAGCGTTTCCCCTTTTCATCTAGTAAAATGAGATAGTCGCCTGGCTGAATTTTTTGTAGTAATCGCTCCCCTTCCTGTTCTTTGAGAGCTATCTCGGAAGCGGTACCGCCCTTTTTCCGCTTTTTTATGTCGGGTAATACGACTATTTCAAAGGGGGTATAACGTTTTATGCGTTT
>JAHDCM010000252.1:0-3931 GCA_020629895.1 Bacteroidota bacterium | reverse complement strand
TTTTTATGTCGGGTAATACGACTATTTCAAAGGGGGTATAACGTTTTATGCGTTTAGTATAGATGTCGATACCTGTTTGAAGGTAGTTTTCAGTGGTTTTACCAGTAAGGATGAGGGATATTTTCATGATTTATGATTAGACGATAGAACGTAGAGGCGCAAGATTTTGCGCCTCACGCAAGATTTTGCGCCTCACGCAAGATTTTGCGCCTCACGTAAGATTTTGCGCCTCACGCAAGATTTTGTGCCTCGCGTAAGACCATATCGTTGAACGTTCAAACATCAATCGTTCCATCGTCCAGCGTGAGGGATAGTAGTGGTAGCTTGACGTAGTAGACAACTTGTGAGACTTCGACTAGCAGGGCTGACGAAGGAAGACACTGCTAGTCGATATAGTCGAACAGGTGGCTACAAGGCAACTACAAGCGGATAGCCCGACCCCATTTTTATCGTTTTGGCTGTTCCTGCGTCCTCGTAGGAAGGGGCAAAACGATAAAAATGGGGACACGCCCAAATTAAAAATTATTATCTTGTTCCCGAACTAATTGATTAAAAAAATAATTATGATTTTGTAGGAGTTTATTTAGGCTTACCTTTTATCTCAAAAACCTCGAAACCATGAGTTTACTAATTATCGGAATGTTAATACTTGGCTTGTTATTATTAGCCGTAGAAATATTTATTATTCCAGGGACTACCATTGCGGGAGTGAGTGGGGGTATTTTATTACTGGTAGGGAGTATATTAAGTTATTTTGAATATGGCATTGATCAGGGAAATATGATTTTATTAGGTTCGGTGATTACGAGTGTGGCGTTATTTATTATTGGTACGAAGACGGTTGGCGGAAAAGGGATGGCATTGGAGTCGAATTTGGGAGCAAGTCGGGTGAAAAAGTTTGATGATGATAAGGCAGATTTGCGAGTAGGAGATACAGGAGTGGCTTATGGAGATATTCGGCCTTATGGTAAGGCAATTATTAATAGCAAAGTGTATGATGTGTGTTCGACGGGTGGATTTATTGATGACAATTGTAAAATACGGGTGACGGAAGTGGGAAAAACGGAGATTGTAGTGGAGGTGGTGGTGTAAGTCTGGTATTTTTGAGTATATTAGTAGGTATCTTATTTCAAATAATTTAGTATGGAAATATTAGTTGTTATTATTTTGTTTATTGTTTTCCTGATTTTATTGGCTTATTATGTGCCAGTGGGTTTGTGGTTATCAGCACGTGTATCGGGGGTGAAAATTTCCTTATTGCAACTGGTGTTGATGCGTATTCGAAAGGTGCCACCGCATATTATTGTGAATGGGATGATTAATGCGACGAAAGCAGGTTTACGTTTGCGTCGGGATGAGTTGGAAGCGCATTATTTGGCAGGTGGAAATGTGCCGCAGGTGATTAATGCCTTGATTTCGGCAGATAAGGCGAATATTGATTTGGATTTTAAATTGGCAACAGCAATTGATCTAGCTGGTCGTGATGTATTTGATGCGGTGCAAACTTCAGTAAACCCAAAGGTGATTAATACGCCTTCTGTATCGGCAGTGGCGAAAGATGGGATTCAGTTGATTGTAAATGCGCGGGTAACAGTGCGTGCGAATATTGAGCAGTTGGTGGGTGGTGCTGGTGAAGATACGATTATTGCACGGGTAGGTGAGGGGATTGTGAGTTCGATTGGTTCGACAGCGACACATGCAAAGGTGCTAGAAAATCCAGATTCGATTTCAAAATTAGTATTAGCAAAAGGACTGGATTCGGGTACAGCGTTTAAAATTTTGTCGATTGATATTGCAGATGTGGATGTGGGAAAGAATATTGGTGCCTCGCTTCAAATTGACCAAGCAAATGCGGATAAAAATATTGCCCAGGCGGAGGCTGAAAAGCGTCGGGCAATGGCAATTGCAGAGGAGCAGGAAATGAAGGCAAAGGCGCAGGAGGCTAGTGCACAGTTGATTCAGGCAGAGTCGGAAATTCCGATGGCGATTGCTGAGGCGTTTCGAACAGGACAAATGGGGGTGATGGATTATTATTCGTATCGTAATATTAAAGCGGATACGGAAATGCGGGAATCTATTTCGAATACAACGGGTCCGAAGTTGCGTCCGAAGAATCAACCTTTGGATAAAGATAGCTTGGATAAATAATTTGGAACTATTTACTGATAATGTTGTTCTTTTTATTGAAAGTTTTGTATCTTTGCCCTCTCGAAAGATAATCTTTCCCAATTTGTATTCTAATGGAATGCATGGCCTCGTAGCTTAATGGATAGAGCACCTGACTACGGATCAGGAGGTTGAAGGTTCGAATCCTTCCGAGGTCACTACAATACAATTTAAGCCCTGACAATTACTTGATTGTCAGGGCTTTTTTTCGTTTTTGCGTAAAGAATAGCGTACACAAAAAAACAATCATTTTTCGATAAACGTATCAATCCTACTCCTTGCCCAACTTGAAAATATATGTACTACTATTAGTATTGATACTTGTAGGAATTTTATCTTGTAAAGTAAATCATAAATCTACGCCTGCCACATTTACAATAGAGCACCAGAAAAGAGAAGAGGTGAGTACATCATTATGTAGTCAAATAGAAGACAAATACATTCATACCACATACGAATATAAGGACGCTAGGAGAAGACAGCTATTAATACAGAATAGCTATCCCAAAGGTGGACTAAAATACACTGATTTCAGTGGGCAGGATTTTACTTATGCTATATTCTGGACACAAATTACTAATCAGTCTGATGACGCGTTAAATGTAACGATTGAATTTTCAAATGATTTATTAGAACTGCCTAGTTCGCCGTCTATTTATTTTAAATTATATCTTCCCACAGAAACAATGACAACAGATAAAGTGCCACTATTTAACTATGGTTTGGAAAATTTGAAAAATTCGTTGGATAATGGCTTGGGGAAATCTTCCTCATTACAAAAAACAATACATGTAAAGGAGCAGTATATTTTTTATGTCGTTGCTCTTTCTAATAAAGGGGTTGATGGCGTGGTACGGGCTGGCTTTAGCTTGGAAGAACAAAATCTTTTTTTTAGAGTTAATGAAATAGAGATAAGGTGTGGGGAGATTGAATTTTTACCTGCTTTTTGATGGAGGTAAATGAATACTTATACTGATTGATTGGAAAGTTTTGAAAAAAAATAAATAACCTACAATTGCCTAACATGAACATACAAACCTTAGAATTATTTACCCCCAACCTAGAGAAACAAACGACCTTTTATGCCCAAGTATTGGACTTAAAGATCATTGAGAAAACAAGTACTTCAGTGGCTTTTCAAATTGGAAGTTCTATCCTCAAATTAACTTATCGAAAAGCCTTTGCCCCTTATCATTATGCGATCAATATTCCAGGGAACCAAGAACAGGAGGCTTTAAAATGGCTTAAAGAACGAGTGGGTATTTTGACTTATGAAAACAATGACATCCAGTATTTTGATTTTTGGGATGCCTATGCGATTTACTTTTATGATGAAGATGGAAATATAGGAGAGCTAATTGCGAGAAGAAATTTACCAAACCACTCCAATCGCCCTTTTGATAGCCAATCGTTACTTGAAATAGGAGAAATTGGACTGCCAACATTTAATATAGAGCAGGAATATAGGCTTTTAAATGCTCATGCGGATCTTCCGATTTTTTCTGGAAGCTTGGAGCGATTTTGTGCCATTGGAGACGAACAGGGTTTATTTATTGTCATCAATAAACATTTGAAAAAAGAGTGGTTTCCAACAAAAGACAAACCTTGGTCTGCTGATTTTAATATAACCTTTAGTGAAAAAGGAAAGGAATACAGCTTGGCGTATAAAAATGAAATATTAAAATTCTTGAATCATTGAGATTTCATAATAAGTAACGGTTAAAAAATAAGTTCCTCATCTTTGAGAAAGAGATTTAGTCATAGA
>JAHDCM010000251.1 GCA_020629895.1 Bacteroidota bacterium | reverse complement strand
AGTGTCTTCCGCTGTCAGCCCTGCTAGTCTTTGCTTCACAAAAGCAGCTATTTCATCAAGCTATCACTACTATCCCTCACGCGTGAATGTGCGATGTACTAGGTGCGATGGAGTTGTGTCGCCAGCATTATTGATACCCCTACTACGAGATAGTTTTTAGTCTCACCCATCCCATCAAAATAATAATTCTCTTTTTATAAAAAAAACTAAATTATCATATATCTTTATGCCTGCTAAGAATGCGCCTATTTTCTAGCTTAGTTTTCTTTTATTCACTTCTGACCATCCTGGTCAAATTAAAAATCCAAAACCATGAATATTACATTAGCACAAGCAGAGCAGGTAATTGCTGCTGCTAAAGAGAAATCTATTGCCATTGATACCAAAATGAACATTGCAGTAGTAGATGCAGGAGCCAATTTAGTGGCCTTTGCCCGTATGGATGGAGCTTGGTTAGGCTCTTTAGATATTTCTATTAAGAAAGCGAAAACAGCACGCTTCTTCGATATGAATACAGGCGTAATTGGTAGCTTATCACAGCCAGGTGGCGCACTTTACAATATCGAACATTCAAATGGTGGACTCATTACTTTTCCAGGTGGGGTGCCAATCAAAAATAAAGAAGGCGAGATCATTGGTGCAGTAGGAGTAAGTGGCAGTACCGTAGAGAATGATCATACAGTGGCAGAAGCAGGAGCAGGGGCTGTATAAATATCTAACGATGGAACGATTTTCGTTTAAACGTTCATCGTTTCATCGCTATTTTTGACGAATCGCTTCTACGGGATTCATACGAGCAGCACTGAGGGCAGGTAAAAAGCCCGAAACAACACCAATGACCATAGAGATGAGAATGCCCCAAACGACATTGCGGAAGCTGAGAACAAGCTCAAAAGAGTCAATAAAGGCATTGCCGATGACGGTGACACCCAATACGAGTACCAAGCCAAGTAGTCCCCCAAGAATGCAGAGGCAAACGGACTCAATGAGAAACTCAAAGAGAATGAAGTGGCTTTTGGCTCCTAGCGATTTTTTGATGCCAATGATGTTGGTACGTTCTTTTACCGATACAAACATGATATTGGCGATGCCAAAGCCGCCCACTAAAATGGAAAACAACCCAATGATAAGTCCCGCGAAGTTAACAATGGCAAAAATATTGTCCAGAAAGCTACTTAATAGACTTACTTGGTTCATGGCAAAATCGTCTTCGGCACGCGGCCGTAGTTTGTGAGAAGAACGTATGACACGTCGAATATCGTCTTTTAAGTCGTCAAGACCTACACCTTCACTGGCTTTTACGGCTAATAGTGGGCGAACACGACGACTATTGACATCAATATAACGGCGCATGAAATTGTAAGGAAGTAATGCCACATTATCAAAGCCATCGCCTAGTAGGCTCTTTCCTTCTTTTTTTAGGACGCCTACTACACGGACTCGTTTCCGCATCGCTTTGATCTCCTTGCCTATTGGGTCGGCTCCAAATGGAAATAATTCTTTAGCTAGGCTATGACCTAAAATGACGGTGTTCTGCCCCATTTGCGTTTCTTGAGGCGTAAAATATCGCCCTTCTTCTACATCTAAGTTATAGACTTCTCCAAAGTCGTAGGTGATAGCTCCCATACCAACTCCTGTCATTTTGTTATCTCGATATTGTAATTCTTTGTCTCCCAAAATAATGCGCATAGACACGGCACTTGCAAGGGTGGTGTTTTCTTGTAGAGCTTTGTAGTCTTTATAATTCGGGTAGGGGCGTTTGAGGTAAAGCCACCACTTACCATGTCCTCCATCCCAGGGAAAACGGTCTATATAAACCACATCATCTCCTAAGCGGGCGAGTGAGCCGCGAATGCTTTTCTCAACACTATCTACCATCATAAGAACAGAGATAACGCAGAAGATACCAATGGTGATGCCTAAAACGGATAGAAAGGAGCGTAGCTTGTTATTCCACAGCTCTTGCACCGCTAAAACGACGCCTTCTTGCAATATTTTGAGAAAAACAAACAAAGTGATAGGATATTGAGTTAATAAAGTAGATCTCTTGACATAACGGTCTAAAATAAATAACTCTACTCAAAACTTCAATACTTGGCGAATATTAATTATTTTCGCCCTCTGATTTGGGAAGTAAGCGGTATGTCTTATATCCTATTAAATATGAATCATTTATAACTTTTCAACCTTTTAGATTTGAAAATGAAACTATCGGAGTTCAATTTTGAACTCCCACCAGAACTAATTGCTCAGTACCCTGCGGAAAACAGGCACGACTCTAAATTGATGGTCTTACATAGAGACTCTGGAAAAATTGAGCATCGACAGTTTAAAGATATTCTTGACTATTTCGATGAGGATGATGTGTTTATCATCAACAATACAAAAGTATTTCCTGCTCGTTTGTATGGTCGTAAAGAAAAGACAGGAGCTAAAATTGAGGTATTCTTATTGCGCGAATTAAAGCAAGAGTCGCGTCTTTGGGATGTGTTGGTTGATCCTGCTCGTAAAATTCGGGTAGGAAATAAGCTTTATTTTGGAGAAGAAGATGTATTGATTGCGGAAGTAGTCGATAATACGACTTCTCGTGGGCGTACCATCCGCTTTTTGTTTGAAGGAACCGAAGAGGAGTTCCGCTCACAATTGGATGTACTAGGAAATACACCACTTCCACTTTATATCAAGCGGGAAGCCGAAGCTGAAGACCGAGAACGGTATCAAACAATTTATGCAAAAGAGATTGGGGCGGTTGCTGCTCCTACGGCAGGTTTGCATTTTAGTGAAGAATTGATGAAACGCTTAGAAATTAAAGGCGTTAATTTTGCCGAAGTAACGCTGCATGTTGGTTTAGGAACCTTCCGAAATATTGAGGTAGAAGATTTGTCGAAGCATAAAATGGATGCCGAGTATTATAATATTGAAGAGCGGGCAAGTGCTACGGTAAATAAGGCGATTGCAGCTAATAAACGTGTGTGTGCTATTGGTACCACTTCAATGCGTAGTATCGAGTCGGCAGTATCAGCAATGGGTACCCTGAAAGCAGATGGCGGTTGGACGAATTTATTTGTGCATCCTCCTTATGAGTTTACGATTGCGAATGCGATGGTAACCAATTTCCACCTTCCGAAAACAAGCTTGTTGATTATGGTAGCGGCTTTTGGTGGCTATGATTTAGTCATGAAAGCTTATAAAGAAGCAGTGAAGAAGGGCTATCGCTTTTATAGCTATGGTGATGCGATGTTAGTGCTGTAATGATTTAGAATAAAAGGATCAACGTGTGAAGTTTATGATAAAACGTAAGTTAATATAAATGAATGCGAAGCAAGAGAACGATTTTTCGTTTTTTCGCTTCGCGTTTTTTTTAGATGGCTTGCTGAGAAAGCGTGTGCTGGTATCAGACACACTAGATCGTTCACAGATAAGAGGCTGTCTTTACTTATACTTCCCTTGCTTCCCATTTAATTTCTTCAACGCCTAGTTCGTGGGCTAATTTTCTGCCAAGCATAAAAAAATAATCAGATAAACGATTGAGGTATTGAATAAGTATGGCCTCAACGGGTTCTTGATCAGCAAGATAGACCACTAGGCGTTCAGTACGACGACATATACAACGAGCAAGGTGGCAATAAGAAACGGTTGGATGTCCCCCAGGTAGAATGAAGTGACGAAGTGGAGGGAGTTCTTCCGTCATTTGATCCATTTCTTGTTCGAGTAGTTCGAGGTCACTAGCTAATAGGTCAGGAGTTTGGGCTTTCCCTTTTTCGGGATTGGTGGCGAGGTTGGCTCCTACGGTAAAGAGGCGATTTTGAATTTCTTCCAGTACTTTCTTATGGTGTACCCGAATGTCTTGGTCGCGAATTAATCCTACAAAAGCGTTGAGTTCATCTACGGTGCCGTATGCATCTATACGAATATGTGCTTTGGAGACGCGCCCACCACCAAATAACATGGTGGTACCCTGATCGCCCGTTTTAGTATATATTTTCATGTATGACGATTTAACGTTTAGCGATTGAACGTCCGACGTTTCTCGTTTCATCGTCTAACGTTTCATCGTTTTGTTTAACCCAAATTTATTACTTGTGCAAACTTCATCTTCTTCCCCTATTATTATCGGTTCTCGTGGTAGCAAACTCGCTCTTTGGCAGGCGCATTACACACGTCGCCAACTAGAAGCGGCAGGATTTGCGGTAACCATTAAAGTGATCCAAACAAAGGGAGATCGCATTCAGCATTTGAGCTTTGATAAGATCGAAGGTAAGGGTTTTTTTACAAAAGAAATAGAAGATGCATTACTTCAACACGAAATTGATTTAGCGGTTCACTCTTATAAAGATTTACCCACTGAAAATCCTCCTGGTTTGGTCATTGGGGCGAGTTCTTACCGAGCCAATCCTTATGATTGCCTAGTTATTCGAAAAAAGGTATATGCCCCTTTATTGCCGCTTGGTTTGCCCCCTCATGCCATTGTGGGTACTTCTTCGGCACGCCGTAAAGCACAGTTACTCGCTCATCGGGATGATTTGTTGATCAAAGATATTCGAGGCAATGTGCCAACGCGTATTCGCAAATTAGAAGAAGGGCAGTTTGATGCGATTATGTTGGCCAAAGCAGGCTTAGATCGTTTGGAATTGGAATTGGAGCAATGTGAGGTAATAGAGTTGGGAGTGCCTGAAATGGTGCCTGCGGCTTCGCAAGGAGTGTTAGCGTTTCAGATACGCGAACATGATGAACGAATGCAAGAAGTGGTACAGGTTTTACACGATACAGCCGTTGCTGAAAGTGTACAAATAGAGCGTCGTATTTTACAGCAAACAGGAGGAGGGTGCCAACAGCCTTTAGGCATTCATTGTTTGCAAAAAGCGGGTGTTTTTCATTTGTGGGTAAGCCAAGCGAAAGACGCGCGGGCTTTTCCTTATCGTTTTTATTTGTCAGGCACAAATGCCGATACATTGGTACAAGAAGCAATGGCGCAGTTAGCACAAGGGCCGCAGGCAAAACGGGTATTTATATCTCGTGAATTACAGGATGATGCTTACTTGGCGAAAGCGGCAAAGGCTTGGGGGCTTCAGCTTCATGCGGAGGCTTTACAAGATTATACTCCTTTACGATTTACGGACTTACCTGCTTATGATTGGGTATTTTTTTCGAGTAAGAATGGGGTGAAACATTTTATAGAACAGCTTCCTAGCCGAATGGCTAGTAAAATTGCAGTGATGGGAAAGGGAACTTTGCAAGCACTACATCGTTATGGCTACCAAGCTGATTTTGTGGGGGCAGGTGGAGACGTACAGCAAACAGCACGCGATTTTTTAGTACAGGCAAAGGGGCAGCGGGTTTTATTTCCAATGGCCCAAAATAGTGTGCAGAGCATCCAAAAATTACTAGCAGACGAGCTGGAGGTTTTGAATTTGGCAGTGTATCGGAATGAGCTTCGTACTGATTTTGAGATTCCAACTTGTGAAGTCTTGGTATTTACGAGTCCACGTAATGCAAGGGCTTATTTTGAGAAGTACCAGTGGCAAGAGGGACAACGGGTAGTGGCAATTGGTAAAACGACAGGGAAGTACTTACAGGAATTGGGAGTGGCGTTTGTATTGCCTTATGCGAGTGATATGTGGAGTTTGGGGGATGTGGTTTGAAAGA
This sequence comes from Bacteroidota bacterium, assembly GCA_020629895.1. Taxonomy (GTDB): domain Bacteria; phylum Bacteroidota; class Bacteroidia; order Chitinophagales; family UBA2359; genus JAHDHP01. Next base: position 220 of record JAHDCM010000251.1, on the reverse strand, counting down.
GGCACTTTTGTTTAATTTAATGACTTATGGCGTGTCCCCAATTGCCCCATCAAAACATAACAGGTTGAAGGAATTGCGTTATTTGTTAAGTATGGCATCTACTACAAACCTGTCATGTTGATGAGGCAATTGGGGTCGGGCTATCCGCTTGTAGTTGCCTCATACACAAGGTGTTCGGCTATCTTTGCTGGCAGTGTCTTCCTTCGTCAGCCCTGCCAGC
>JAHDCM010000250.1:2068-5870 GCA_020629895.1 Bacteroidota bacterium | reverse complement strand
ACTATGAGGCAACTACAAACGGATAGCCCGACCTTTTTTCGCCTCGTGCCTGTCGATGCGTTTACGCAGCGACGGGCGAGGTGAAAAAAGGACACGCCCAAATTATAAATAAATAGCATGAACTCAACTTTTCACGATACAGATTTAAGTAAGTACCATTTTTTAATAACTGGCGGAGCGGGCTTTATTGGCTCACATCTGGTAGAATACTTATTGAAACATGGGGCGGGAAAAGTACGAGTATTGGATGATTTGAGTACGGGTTTTCAATCGAATGTAGATTTATTTTTGAGCCATCCTAATTATGAGTTTATTGCAGGAGATATTCGGGATTATGATACTTGTATGACTGCTTGTGAAGGCATACATTTTGTATCACATCAGGCGGCAATTGGCTCGGTGCCTCGCTCGGTAGCTAACCCGATGTACACGACTTCTGTAAATGTTTCGGGATTTGTAAATATGTGTCAAGCAGCGAAGGAAAATGGGATTAAGCGGTTTGTGTATGCCTCTTCGTCTTCGGTATATGGTGATGAACCAACTTTGCCAAAGGTGGAAGATCGAACAGGAAAATTGCTTTCTCCTTATGCTGCCTCTAAACATAGTAATGAGGTTTATGCGGGTGTATTTGGCTTGCTTCATGGCATGGAAATGCTTGGATTTCGATATTTTAATATATTTGGGCCGCGTCAATCACCTGAAGGACAGTATGCAGCAGTTATCCCTTTATTTATTCAAGGGTTGTTGGAGGGTAATGAAGTGTTTATTAATGGTGATGGTGGACAAACGCGCGATTTCACGTATGTAGATAATGCTGTTCAGGCTAATATTCGTGCCTTTTTTACGAAAAATACTGCTGCTTATAATCAAGTTTATAATATTGCGGTAGGTGATCGTATTTCTGTTATAGATTTGTTTCGAGCAATTGCACATCGCATTGGTAGTTCTCAGTTTCCGATACATCGAGAGCCTCGAATTGGCGATATTCGTGACTCAATGGCAAATATTGATAAAGCTAAATTGTTATTAGATTATCAACCTTCTACTGATTATCAGACGGGATTAGAACAGACAGTAGCTTATTTTATGCGTTTAAACGTCAATCAGGAATAGAATTTGTACCTTTTTATACATGAAACATCTTCCTAAAGTTGCGGTTGTTATTTTAAATTGGAATGGAAAACATTTTTTAGAGGAATTCTTACCTTCTGTCCTAAAAACCACTTATTCCAATGCAGATATTTATGTGGCAGATAATGGCTCCACTGATGATTCGATTGCTTACCTCAATGCACATTATCCGCAAGTAAAACAAATTATTAATGATCAGAATTATGGTTTCGCATCGGGCTATAATGTAGCTCTCAAAGATGTAGAAGCGGACTATTTTGTATTATTGAATTCGGATGTAGAGGTAACACCAGCTTGGATTGAGCCAGTAGTGAAAGTGCTACAAGCGGATGAAAGTATTGCCGTTTGCCAACCCAAAATATTGGCTTATAAACAGAAAGACCATTTCGAATATGCGGGGGCGGCAGGTGGATATTTGGATATGTTTGGTTATGCTTTTTGTCGAGGTCGTTTTTTTGACATTTGTGAGGAAGATAAGGGGCAGTATGATGCATATAGTGAGATTTTTTGGGCAGCGGGGGCAGCGATGTTTGTAAAGGCGGATGTATTTAAGTCACTGGCGGGTTTTGATGGTGATTTTTTTGCACACATGGAAGAGATTGATCTCTGTTGGCGAATTAAACGGGCGGGGTATCACATTATGTACTGCCCAGATTCGGTAGTTTATCATTTGGGTGGCGGAACGTTACCGCAGGGAAATCCACGTAAAACGTATCTCAATTTTCGGAACAACTTGATTATGTTGTTCAAAAACCTTCCTTTTTGGCAATTATTGTTATTGCTTCCCATTCGGTTGGGCTTAGATATTGTGGCTGCGATTAAGGCGATTATTGATGGACAGTCGGCTGATTGTAAAGCGATTTTGAAGGCACAGTTTCACTTTTTAATAGGGCTTCCCAAGTGGGTTGGAAAACGGATGGAGGCGAGGCGTTTGGTGAAACAAACAAAACTGCCCTATTCTTCTGAAAATTATACAGGTTGGTATTCTCGAAGTATTATTATTGATTATTTTTTCAGGGGGAAAAAGTATTTTTATGAGTTGGGGTATTTTTAGTATATTGTAACTTATACTTATACCATGTAAGATGAGACAAAAATATCCCATTGGTCTACAATCATTCCGCAAAATTCGGGAAGGCAACTTCCTTTATGTTGATAAGACACCACAAATTTATTTATTACTAAATGCTGGAGGCTATTACTTTCTTTCTCGCCCACGCAGATTCGGCAAATCTCTCCTTATTAATACCCTTAAAGAGCTTTTTCTAGGTCACAAACACTTATTCAAAGGCTTGTGGATTGAAGATAAAATTGAATGGCAGGCACATCCTATTATTCAGTTATCATTTAATGATATTGGCTATCAGGGTTTAGGATTAAAAAAAGCACTCTTACACGCATTAGATGAGATTGCTATTCAGTATACGCTAACATTAGTTCAAACAGATATTAGCCTTAAATTTAAGGAACTCATTCAAAAACTAGCTAAACGCGGGAAACAGGTTGTTTTATTGATAGATGAGTATGATAAACCAATTATTGATTACTTAGAGGACATCGAACAAGCCAAAGCACATCAACAATTATTAAAAGACTTATTTTCGGTTATTAAAAGTGCTGATGACTACCTTCGTTTTGTACTGATAACAGGTGTAACCAAGTTTAGCAAGGTCTCTATTTTTTCTGATCTTAACAACTTAAAAGATATTACCTTTCATAAAGAGTACACTAGTATTTTGGGAATTACCCAAACAGAATTACAGCATTATTTTAAGGATCGAATTACGACCTTTAGTAAAGATCATTCACTTAGTTACGATCAAGCCTGTGATAAAATTAGATTTTGGTATAATGGTTATTCTTGGGATGGAAAAGCAACACTTTACAACCCTTTTTCTCTACTCAACTTCTTCGATGAACTTAGTTTTAGAAATTACTGGTTTGCGACAGGTACACCTAGTTTTTTATTAGATATTATTCGTCAACAAGAAATCACCCCTAAACAAATCGAACAAACAACCGTAGGAGCTGCCTTTTTTGATAAATTCGACATCGAACAATTAGAATTAATCTCTTTATTATTTCAAACGGGATATTTAACGATAAAAGACATCAGCAACAAATATGGCTTTAAAGAATACAAATTAAATTACCCCAACTATGAAGTCAGGTATTCTTTTTTGCATAATTTGGCTACTGCTTACACACACAAACCAGCATCATTAGTAAGCCAAGATTTATTAAAAATCGTTTCAGCCCTCCATGCAAAAAATGTCCATCAATTTATTGAAATATTAAAATCCCTCTTTGCTAGTTTGTCCTATCATCTACAACCTCACAATCATCCAAATAAAACAAAAGAAAGCCTATTTGCTGCTTGGGAAGGTTATTTTCAAGCTATTATTTATGTAGTTTTAAAGTTTATTGGGCTACACCTTCAATCGGAAATCACTACCAATAAAGGACGGATTGATGCAATTTTAGAATTGGAGGAGGTGATTTATATTATGGAATATAAACTAGATGTTTCAGCACAGCAAGCATTAGCCCAAATTAAGGAGAAGAATTATACCGAAAGCTACCAACAAAAAGGGAAAGAGATTATTTTACTAGGAGTAGGCTTCGATTCCTCTGAACGCAATATAAAAGATTGGGTAATAGAAACCATTAA
>JAHDCM010000250.1:0-1968 GCA_020629895.1 Bacteroidota bacterium | reverse complement strand
TTTCATATCCAACTTTAACCATTACTAAGTCATTTCTCTGATCTTTTTCAACATTTTTAGCAAAAAAACATTGTTTTCTTAAACAATGTCCCTACATTTGATGTAGATACATCTATTGTAACTACACACAACAATATATTATGGGTTTAGAACAAGACATTCAACAAAAACAGTTTGCCAGTGAGCGACAAAAAATGATGGTTAATATCATTTTTACGGCAGGATACATAAATCAGATGATTCGAGGTCATTTAAAACCTTTTGGCATTACCCCACCTCAATACAATATTTTACGCATCTTGAGAGGACAACATCCTAAACCCGCTACTGTAAAACTATTGAGTAATCGAATGTTAGACAAAATGTCAAATGCCTCAAGATTAGTTGAAACACTTCGAAAAAAAAACCTAATAATCAGAAATTTATGCCCTAATGATCGCAGGCAAGTAGAAATCAAAATAACTGAGCTTGGCTTACAAACACTTGCACAAATAGATCAACAACATGGCAATTTCGATGGTTATTTTGAGCATATTTCTGAAGGAGAGGCACAAAAAATAAACGACTTATTAGACCAATTACGACAAAAAACATAGACTAACTCAACCTATTTTAAATTATTTAACTAAAGCAAACACAAGATGTTAAGACAATTATTTTCAGGGATTATGCTCCTATCCTTTTTAGGAACAACTACTTTATTTGCACAGTCATATCAGATTGATACTGAAGCTAGTTCGATTGGCTGGACAGGTAAAAAAATAGTCGGTGAACATTCGGGTACTATTGGTATTAAGAGTGGTTCATTAAACCAAGATGGAAAAAATTTTAAAGGTTCTTTTGTTATCGACATGAGTACTATTGCCGTAACCGATTTGCAAGGAGAAATGGCGGCCAACTTAGCAGGACACTTGGGTGGTGAAGATTTTTTTGATGTTGCAAAACATCCCGAAGCTACTTTCGAAATTACGAGTGCTACCGCCAAAGTCGGTAATAGCTACGATGTAACTGGTATTTTGACAATGAAAGGAGTTAGTAATACCATTGAATTTCCTGCCAATATCAGCACCGAAAAAGGAATGCTAAAAGCTGATGCTAAACTATCTATTGACCGCACCAAATGGGGCATTAAATACGGATCGAGTAGTTACTTTAAAGGACTAGGCGATAAAGCCATCAAAAATGAATTTGATTTAGTATTGGCAATTGCTGGAGCCGCTTCAGTAGCCGAAACAAGCAGTACATCTCCTACTACCCGTCCTGCGCAAGTTGTGAAAGAAGAAGTAGAAGAAGAAACAATTGTAGAAGAAATCGTGGAAGAAGTAGAAGAAGAGGTAGAGTTAGCACCGCCAGCAATGCCTCCTAAAACAGTAGGTGCATCTTCCTCTCGTCCTGTTGGTGCTTCCTCTTCCAGAGCTGCTTCTGTAAAAGGATATGACCTCACCAAAGAAAGTACTATTGCTTGGAGAGGTGATAAAATTGGTGGTTCGCATGCTGGTACTATTGCACTCAAAAGCAGCGATTTAAAACCTGATGGAACGGGTTCTTTTGTTATTGATATGGAAACGATTACTGTAACTGACTTACAAGGAGAAATGGCAGCTAACTTAGCAGGGCATTTGAGTGGAGAAGACTTTTTCGATGTAGCCAAACATCCTGAAGCAACCTTCGAAATTACGGGACTTTATCCAGCTAAAGGAGAAGGGATCACACATGCGGTTACTGGTTTATTGACCATCAAAGGCATCACCAATACCATTAACTTCCCTGCTTATATCACGATGACAGACAACAGTTTTGCTGCTAAAGCTAAGTTCAAAATTGATCGTACTAAATGGGACATCAAATATGGTTCTAGTAGCTTCTTTAAGGGCTTAGGCGATAAAGTTATTTACGACCACATCTACTTTGATTTGGATTTGAAGGGGGCGAAGTAAGAAATAATAATTGATAGAGGTGATTCAAACA
>JAHDCM010000249.1 GCA_020629895.1 Bacteroidota bacterium | reverse complement strand
AAAATGACACTATGTATCAAGAAAATTATCAATTTTCTTTTGAAAAACCATAGGGCTCCGACGGGTATAAAAAAAGCGCAATATTTTGCTGCCAGCGTTTTCGTTGGCAGCAAAATATTGCGCTTTTTTTATACCCGGCACGCCCAAACCATCTATATTACCAACCAGGTAAAATATTAAATCCGAAGCTACCAGTAGTACGTTTTTGAAGCGGAATAGCGTAGTAAGGTTCAATAACTAAGGCTCCTAATACATTGATTCGCAAAGAGGCTCCTGTACTAAATACGGGTTTGGGACGTACTGCAAACCCATTGGTATAACCGTCTTCCAATTTAAAATCTTCGAGGTCGAACCATGCAACACCGCCATCCATAAAGAGGGCAAATTCGGTGAGTAAGAAACGCGATTTGATGAGTGCAAGGCGTTTTGGCCCTGTAAATGGCAAGCGCAATTCAAAGTTTCCAATAGCCATTTTAGAACCGATTAATTGATTGATAGACACGTCATTAGCGGCAAGGATGGTACGTTGGCGGAAACTGTTGGGATTATACCCGCGAATCCAGATAGGGTTTCCAACAAATAAAGGGTATAGATTGTTGCCATCTTGCCCAAAGCGCGAATAATGCATGCCGCGTAAACTGACATTTAGTGGACGGAAGTACCAATATTTACGGAAGTCGAGTAAGAAAGTGTGCATATTCAGCCCTCCGAAATATTTCTCTACCCCAACGCGATAACGGTGTCCTTGTAGTGGCGAGGTGATTCCAAAAAAGGAATTATCACTCACAAAAGCGGCATTGAGTGTTTCGACCCAAAATCCTTGACCATTCCCTCCTATTCTTTCACGGTCTTGATATATCAAATCATTAAAATAATAATAATTATTATACCTATCTATTCGTTGATTATACATGGCAACTGATCCTCCTAATTCAATTCGTTTGATTTGGGAAATGGGATAGAAGGAAAAGACGCTGAGTCGATCTTCGAAAGTGCGTTGTATATTGTATTCTAGTTTGTCGGCAAGAATATATCCTTGTTGACTAAATAAGGTATCGACACCTGCATAATTGGAAAAGGCAGAGGTGTAAGGAATGTGTGAGAAGCCAACTCCCCAAGCAATTCGACGTTTTTGATTTAGGTAATTGAGTTGGCCAGCAAAATCATAGATGGTACCATTGAGAGCTAAACCGCCATATAGTTGGTTATTGCCCAAAATATCAGAAAATAAGGTTTCGATGCCTCCCGCTAGTCCTGCTGCTGTACCAAAGCCTCCTGTACCCACTGCGGCACCTGTGCTTCCTCCGATATAATCTAGTTTGAACTTAGGGCGATACCGATCACTACTAAAAGAATCGGCGGGCATTTCTGCCATTTCTCCAAATTCCTCTAAATTAGTTGCCACAATTTTGGTTGTTTTCGCTTTAAGCGGTGGTAAGATAGCTGCTTTATAATCTATATCTGTGGGATCGACCTCTTCTTCTTTGAAAGAACTCAAACGCGTTTTATATAAGGTATAACCTTGTTTGAGATAATGCGAGTAAATAACGGTATTCCGCTTAGAGATGGTAATAGCGGGCGAATAGAAGGTAACCCCACTAATACCTGTGAAAAAATCGGTAAGTTGAAATACTTTTTCAGAACTAAGGTCATAACGATACAGGTTTCTAAAACCATCGCGATTAGACAAGAAAATAATACTCGGCTCTTCCCCTCCTGTAAATTGTGGATTCATATTATCCGATCCTTTAAAGATGGGGATGTTTTTTACCTCTTTGGTCGCTACATCTAATATAGCGAGGTTAAATTTTAATTTGCCATGTGTTTTGCCCTCTTCTGTACTAATGCGGTCGGTCGCAAAAACAATCTGTTTTCCATCTCTTGACCAGTTGGCTTGTAGGTCGGAATAATAATCGTTGGTAAGACGTATTACCTCTTTTGATTCGAGGTTATACATATATAAGTCGCTATGTCCATTTACGAGACCTGTTACGACAATATTTTTTCCATCGGGCGACCAAGCAGGGTTGGTAAATGAAGGCACACCAGGAATGACAATTTCCTCTTTGGTTTTACCACTTAATACTTCTTTTATTAATAGTCGGTTAATTCCTTTTTTGAACACTACAAAAGCGAAGCGTTCACTATCGGGTGACCAAGAACCTGCTGACTCTAAATAACTAAAAGCATCTATATGCCCATCGGTAACGGTACTTGCAACTTTTCCAAGAATTTTTCCTGTTTTTGCTTCTGCTACAAATAAGTCGATGGAGAAGATATTTTTCTCGGAGAGGAAGGTGAGATATTTTCCATTGGGGCTGATAGAGGGAGAAATAGTCGTTTTACCAATATTCTTGTCCTCAAAAAGCTGTTTACCAATCGGCTTTTTATTATTACCCGCCATCATTGGCTTATAATACTCCTCTTGCGCTTTTTGCCAACGCTTTGATAACTCTTTATAGTTCATGCCAAGCAGTTGGCTCGTGGCTTCTTCTAGCCCTACCATTGCTGTACCTTTAAAATAAGGCGTAATGACCTTATCACCATAGGTACCTGCTAAAAAAGCCCAAAAGGCTTGTCCGTAACGATAAGGAAAGTAATTAGGATTGACACTTAAATCGCGCAGGGAGGGAATATCTTCATTTAAAACAGCATCACGCATCCACATGGCGGTATGCGCATCAATTTGTCCGATAGACATATACTCGGCAAGCCCTTCTACCATCCATAAAGGCAAATTGCGCATATTATTAATGCTAGTCGAGTCGCCTTCAATGAGCAGATGATATTGAAAAGCATGTACCAACTCATGCCCTAGTACATGGCTCGTTTGTTCTCTTGATTCCATAAAGGGCATCACCACCCGATTTTTCAAGCCTTCTGTCACCCCGCCTGTTCCTACCCCAATAGATCCACTGATGGCCTTTGTTTGTTGAAAGTCGGCGTGGTTATTATAAAAGATCATGGGGTTTTTGCGCGTAAAGGTATCGTGAAATACTTCTTGGTGCATTTCATACCAATGCTCGCACTCTTGGGCATAATCGTTTAGTAAGGAATCTTCATCTAGGTAGTGGTAAATTTCGAAGTTGGGACTTTTGTACACTTCAAAATCAAAGGTGCGGTAATGCGGTTTGTTTCTACCGAAGTATTGGGCATTTGTTGCTGTCACCATCATCATCAACATCCAAAAACTCAACAAGCAGGTGATTGTGGATTTTCCTCTTGCTAGAACCATAGAAAAATGTTTAACTAGAAGCTGTAAACAGCCTCAAAACGTTGATTTGGTTGTATGGGTTTTTATAGAGTAGCAAAGATACTACTATAATATACACAACGTCATTTTGTGTGGATAGGTTGAATGAAGCAGGAAAGAATAAGGTATTTGTCTAATAAAATGTGAAATAAAAAACCAATAATTGCAAAACGAACAACATATAACGTTTATTCCTTAAAAGCTCTTTTTTTTCAACGTGTATCACATTTACTTCAACAAACGCACTAATAAGCGCAACACATTTTTTTCGAGATTGCAGAAGTCGCTGTCAGCTTTAAATAAGGTGGTAAACTCGCCTATTAAAGCCGCACTACCTTCTTCGCCTGTATAAAATTGCTCTTTTAGAGCCATTAGCGTCTGAATGCAATCATAATCGCCATGACTATTATAATGCTGAAGCATTTCCTTGTAATTCGTCTCCCCTACCTTATTCGTAATAAAGGCAATTTCTTGAGAACTCATAGTGGTATCTGCATGACTGCAATAAATCAGTGCCAATGCATAAAACTGATCTTGGGTAAATTCTTTGTGATTCATGTAATATAATTATCTAATTTAGTAATGGATAAATAATAACGTCCTTTTTTCATTACTTTGGGTATAAAAAACAGGACAAGTTACTCATAAATAATTTATAATTTAACAATAATTCATTTATTTCAAACAACGTAACAAAGTAAAAACACTTATTTAGAAAAAACAAAAAGCATTTATAAAAAAATCAAAAACAAACAATTACAAAGATAAAAAAAACAGCTACAACAAAAGTTAGATACCTAAAGCTCTAATACAAGCATATTTGAAGCTCTTTTTCATAATTTCAACTCACAGACACACATTGCATAAAAAAAAATGTAACTTTTTTTATGTCATCTCTTTTTCCTCATTTGAAGCCAATAATAAAACGCTGAAATACAGTGAATTCAATGATTATAGCTAAGTTCCATATATGGCTAAAAAACTATATTAACTAACATTTATTAGCCTCCTTTTCGGGTTGGAGGTTTGTTTTTTCAGAATATCCACTATAAATTTGCGCTCGACTTATGGCTGAGAACTTGAATACTTTGAATACAGTAATAGATTTTGAGAAACCAGTATAAAGCCATTATCATTTTGCCGTAAGTACAGACACAAAAAACAGACAGCAACGTTTTTGTGTCGAGGAACAAAAACACATCTGGATTATACCACCTCATTTAGTCCATTAAGATGTGTATTTTTTCACTAACAAATATTTTATGAAAAAGGGAGTACTAACCACATTTTTTGTGGCTGCTGTCCCCATGATCATGGGACTCTCAGCGAGTTTGGATGATAGCACTAACTCAGAAAGACTAGAAACCCCTGAAAAATCCATTGCTAAACAAACACCTTTTGAGAACAAAACTGATTTAGAAAAGAAAGAAAAGACTATTTCTGTTGCTACGATAGCTAAAGAATTACAAGCATCAATAGCTGCTAGAAAATCGTTAAAAGCGTCAACACCTGTACCCAAGCCTAAACCCAAACCCAAAGTGGACAAGGAGGCTCTACTAGCTCAAAAGGTTGTAAAAGTACCTGGTTTTAATCCTAAGGAGTTATACCTTATTAATAAAGCCGGAAAGTATGTTAAACATAAAGATGCCTTTGCTTATAAAGTAAAGGAAATAGCCGATAAATTACAAATTCCCCCTGAATGGATTATGGGAATTATTGATTCTGAGTCTGGATTTAATCCAAGAGTAAACAATAAGAAAGGATCAGGTGCCCGTGGATTATTACAATTCATGCCGCTTACCTGTAAAGAGTTTGGTTACAAAAATGTGCCTAATTCGCCTTTAGAACAACTTGACTTTTGCTACAAATATCTCAAAAACCGTCAAAAGTATTTTGGGGCATTCAAAAGCTTTACTGATGTTAAGTTATCAGTTTTATACCCAGTAGCAGTTGGAAAGTCAAGTAGTTTTGTCTTATACAGCAGTCCATCTACCGCTTACTACCAAAATAGCGGGCTGGATATGAACAAGGATGGAGCAATTACCGTTAGCGATATTGAACGCTACATGCGCAAGAATTACGAATCACTATATAATTCTTAGGATAAAGTAAATTATTTGATTATATTCGCACTTGTTAGCAATTGTAAAAATAATACCTAAAAAATCATCTATACCTCTCAAAGTTTTCTTTGAGAGGTTTTTTTATGCCTGCTCATAACACTAAGTAAAGAAGAATAAATAACTAAGGCCATAATGCTGACTATCTTGTCGCTATTCAGCGTTGTAAAGCCTCGCCGATGCGCTGCATCGCCTACGTTTGACGCCTTGACTAACAACAAGCTAGTGTCACATTATGGACTCATTTATTTTTTCATCTTTACTAAGCAGTCTGTCCAGTTAATATTGTCGGGTTCTTTGAATCTTTTTTACTGCTTATGTGACTTATTTTTCTTATGTGGTTCCAATTTATTCGTATGCTTAAAGTGTTGAATAACTTTTGCCTATGCACTTAGTAATAGTATCAAGTTGTTTCATGCTTCCTTCACCTCTCGAATATGTTGTTTCGCCTTCCACACCCGATAAAAACGCTCATATAACAACCAACTTCCCAAAATAC
>JAHDCM010000248.1 GCA_020629895.1 Bacteroidota bacterium | reverse complement strand
CGCGTGAGGGATAGAGGCGGAAGATTGGCGAAATAGCTGCTTTGTGAGCCTTGCCCTAGCAGGGCTGACAGCGGAAGACACTGCTAGGGCATATAGGCGAACTAGTAGCTATAAGGCAACTATTAGCCGAAAGCCCGACCCCATTTTGCTATTATTGATGCCACCAGCGAGGACGCTGTCGGGAGCATCAATAATAGCAAAATGGGGACACGCCCAACAAATGATGATTGGGTGATTGGATGACTGGCTGAAAGTAACGATTCTAAAAAGTCGGTAGGATCATCGTACATCGCACCTAGTACACCGCACAAAATCATAATAAAATTACTACTTTTGGATTATAAATAAAATTAGCAGCTATGTACTCCGATAAACAACAAAAAACACTAGCAGGTTTAGGAAAAACCTTACTAGCGAATGATCATCTCAAATCGACCTCTAAAAGTGAGGCTTCTGAAGTGATTGACCAATTGATTCAAGTACTTAATTATCACGATTGGCGGTATTATGTGCTGTCGGAACCGATCATCGAAGATACGGATTATGATTATTTATTTGATGCTTTGAAGTTATTGCAAGAGACCTATCCGTCGTTGATGCGACCTGATTCGCCGACACAACGGGTGGCGCGTGGTTTGTCGGAAGATTTTGAGTCGGTGGAGCATACAGTTCCGATGTTGTCGTTGGCGAAGGCGTATAATGACCAAGATTTGATAGATTGGGATGCGTCGATAAAGAAGTTGATGCAAGAGGAACAGATTGTGTATGCTTGTGAGCCAAAGTTTGATGGAGCGAGTTTGGCTTTGGTGTATGAGAATGATTTGTTGGTGCGGGCGGCTACGCGTGGGAATGGAATTGTAGGTGATGATATAACGAATAATATTAAAACGCTTCCTTCGGTGCCGTTGCGGGCTGCCTTTTCGAAGTATGGCATTTATAAAACCGAATTGCGCGGGGAGGTGGTGATTCATAAGGAGCGATTTAAACAAATGAATGAACGTCGAGCAGCGGCAGGGGAGAAGTTGTACTCGAATGCGCGAAATACAGCGTCGGGAGCTTTGCGCCAAAAGGACTCGTCGAAGGTGGCCGAGAAACAGATTGAGGCGTTTTTGTATCAGGTGGGCGTGACTTATGATGAGGCAGGAAATGACCGTACGCGTGATTTAAAAAGTCATGGGGCGAGTATTCAGTTGTTGTATGATTTAGGATTTAAAACTTCGCTCAAAAGTCATGATGACCAATCGAATATTTGCCAGAATATTGAGGAGGTGATTGCGTATTGTAATAAGTGGCGAGAAACGCGTGATGATTATGATTATGAAATTGATGGGATTGTGATAAAAGTGGATGATGTGGAATTGCAAGATATGGTGGGTTATACAGCGCATCACCCGCGTTGGGCCATTGCCTTAAAATTTGATGCACGACAAGCAACAACGATCTTAGAGCAGATAGATTATCAGGTGGGTAGAACGGGAGCGATTACGCCAGTGGCGAAGTTGAAAACGGTTAATTTGGCGGGAGCGAATATTTCGAATGCGTCCTTGCATAATGAAGAATTTATTAAGGAAAAGGATATTCATATTGGCGATACAGTGATTTTGCAGCGGGCAGGAGATGTGATTCCGTATATTGTGGAAGCGGTGAAGCGTAAACGGGATGGAAGTGAAACGCCAGTGGTGTTTCCAACGCATTGCCCTTCTTGCGAGTCGCCTTTAGAAAAGCCCGAAGAGGAGGCAGTATGGCGGTGTAGCAATCGCTTGGAGTGTCCTGCGCAAGTAGAAGAGCAGTTGATTCACTTTGTATCGAAAGGAGCGATGGATATTCGTGGCTTGGGGCGCGATATTGTAAAACGGTTTTATCAGGAGGGACGGATTCAACGGATTCCAGATATTTATAAACTCAATTATGGAGGGATTAAGCTGTTGGAAGGTTGGGGAGAGCGTTCGGTGGCGAAGTTGAAAGATAGCATTGAGGCTTCAAAAGATCAGCCCTTGTATCGTTTGTTGGTGGGGCTTGGTATTCGAGAGGTGGGAACAGGAACAGCAAAGCGATTGGTAGAAGCGGTTGATTCGGTGGAGGAATTGCAAAACTGGACGGAGGAGCAGTTGATTGAATTGCCAGATATTGGGCCAAAGGTGGCAGCTAGTATTGTGTCTTTTTTTCAGGATGAGCGTAGTATTAAGCTACTAGAGGAGTTAAAGGAGTTGGGGCTGAATATGAAGAAGCGAGAACAGGATATGCCGCAGGTAAAAAGTACAGTGCTTGCAGGAAAGACGTTTTTGTTTACTGGTAGCTTACAGCAATTTACTCGAAACGATGCCAAGCGGATGGTGGAAGAAATGGGAGGTAAATTGTTGAGTGGGGTGAGTTCGAAACTTCATTATTTGGTAGTAGGAGAGAAGGCGGGGTCAAAGTTGACTAAAGCCCAAAAAATAGAGACAATTACGATTTTGAATGAGGATGAATTTTTGAAATTGGTAGCGGAGGCGAAGTAGTGCTTCAAGGCATAAATACTTGATAGCCCAAGTCTTTTTATTTTGTAATGATACTGCGTTATTTTTTAAGTCCGTAGCTTTGGCTATGCACTAAAAAAATGCCTTGCCTAATCACAAAATACAGGCGACTTAACTAGCAATTACTTATGCCTTGAAGCAGTAGTTTAACTAATCTGCTCCAATACCACTTGGTAATAATCTTTTTTCTCCAATTTAGCACATAGCCAGAGTTGGTAGCTGATCGCTTCATTAGAGCCTGGTTCAAAGGCAGGAGATGCATCTAAAAAAGTTTGTATCATCTGTGTCATTTTAGTTTGTTCGAAAGGGGCGGCTATTTGTAAGCTTTTCCAAAGCAATTTGATGAATGCTTTTTCACGTTGGTAATCGGCTTGTTGCAATAGTTTTCTAAATTGCTTTTTGACTTCTTGTAAGCGGTATTCTAGGAAATTATAATCTTCATTGTCGAAGTGTAAGATGGCTTCTACAATCGCAATACGAAACTGAATTTCGGTCGATAGGTTATTGTAGGTTTCTTTGGTAAACAAACTAGATAGTTGTTTCATGGCTTTGCTCAAATTACCATGACAGTAGTAGATGGTGGTGAGGTTGAGGTTGACAAATACATCGTAAAAAGGCAATCCTTTGTGGTGTTTTTCTTCTTCTATTTTTTCTAGTAGAGCAATGGCTTGATGGAGCTGTTTGGAGTAAAAGAACTGGGTATATTGACACTGATAATAAGTCCAGATATATTTGGCATACGATATTTTATTGTAAGCTAACAAACTGTCGTGTAATTGTTGAATATAAGGTTGGGCAGCTTCAAATTGTAGGGTTTTGAATAGACAGTTGATGATCCAGACTTGGTGAACGATTTTATAGGAGTGGGTCGATTTGCTATATAATTTCTGGGCTTCAAAATCGGCTAGGCTTTTGGTTAGATAAGTATATAATTCGTGAAAGTTTTGTTGTTGTAATAATACTCGTTTAATGCAATTGTGTATCTCAAATTGCACTTTAGAAGACTGCATTAGTTCAGGGTTCACACTCAGTTTTTCTTGTATTTCCTTTAGCACCTGGTTCAGTTCTAAGTCTTTAATGGCATAGTTTGATTTAAAAAGACGGTAAGCTATATGTTTTAGAAGTTGATCAAGTTTCAGAAATTCCTTATATTGCTCTAACACTTTCATTTGTTTATCCAAGTATTTCCCCAAATCGATTTCTTGATACTCCATTGCAACACCCGTAATTTCAAAATAAACCAACATCAGTAAATCAAAATGCCCCTCTTTTTCTGCCTTTTTTTCTACCTTTTTCAGTAATGAGAGGGCTTCTTTGAAAAGTAGCTTATTGATGTATATCTTTGCGACCCCTATTTGATAAATTAACTTGATACGGTCACTATAACTCGTATGCATCAGAAACAAGCTCTTCTCTAAATCATCTAACAACCTATTTTTTAATACATAATAGGTTCCCTTCTTCCCCGAAGGATATAACTTTTGCTGAATGACACCATCAGAACCCCGTGGGTTTTTATTGACCCAATCAAATAACTCCTTCACGCGCTTACTCCCTTCCGATTTTTGAGTACGATTCAAAAATAGGTTAAAGGCCCGCTTTTCCTCCTTCGATAAATTTTGCACAATGTGAAATAAGTCACGCATAAATGACGATTAGCCCCCTTATAGAGGCAGTTGTTGGTGTATTTTTTAATTTTGAAATGCTAAGATAGTAAAAGATTTTTTAAAAATAATGTGTGCTTAATTTTTTGATTATTAGTTGTTTATGGATTTGGGGTGTTTTTTGTTGCTTATTGCAAAGTGTAAGAAATGAATGATATTTAGATAATAAATCAAAAGATAAAAAGTAATTTTATAATGGATAATAAAAGAAGAATGTACAAGTATTCTCGTACTATATGGCAATTAATGTTTATTCTTATAACAAGCTTCTATGTATTAGTAGGATGTGAAAAAGAAAGGCAAGTTATAATAGATGACAAGGTAAACATACAAGAGATAATAGGGCTTCCTATATCTATTGATCAATATGTAAAAGACGTATTTCCAACACATACGATTAGTTATTTCCAACTAACCAATGAAGGAGAGACAGAGATATATGAGGTTGTATTGGATAATGGTGTCATACTTTTTTTTGATACAGATGGCAATCAGTTTACTGATAATGCATCTCAAGGAGAACGAAAAAAACGAAATGATGACGATGATGACGATGATGACGACGACGATGATGATGACGATGATGACGACGATGACGACGAACTACCCAATATCATCTTACAATATATTCAAACTCATTATCCTGGAATAGCAGTTGATGAATTTGAAGTAGAAGATAATGGTATCTATGAGGTCGAATTAAGTAATGAGGTCGAATTATATTTTGATGAGGAGGGTAATATTTTATATGTAGAAGATGAAGAGTATGAAGGAGATGATGAGGTAGCAGCCATTTCAATTAGCGAGCTACCTAGTAGTATTACAAACTATATTACGACACATTATCCAAGTCAGCTAGTGGTACAAGCCGATTTTTTGGAAGAAGAGGAGCAATATAAAGTACGTTTGAGTGAAGATGTAGAATTGTATTTCGATGAAGATGGGGATTTTGAATATGCCGAGACAGAGTTTCGACTCGCACTCTCTCAGCTCGAATTTCCTGATACTGTACAACTCGGTACGACTGTCGAACTGAAAGGTTATTTAGTTAATCGGAATGTCAAGGCTTTTCATGGAGATGTTGATCTGAAATTTGGAGTGGAAGATGTACCTATTATCAACGAGGCCGATACACAAGAAGATGGTTCTTTACAACGAAATGCGCTAAGCATTCAGCCACAAGATTCACTGGAAGTGAGTATGTCGGTAGAAGTTGATGAGCAGATTTTCAATTCGGCTTCCTATGATATTGTGATTGTGTGGCCAGAAGTAACCACTGCCGATAGAATCAATCCGTATGTTTCTGGTGATACACATGAAACCCTAGAAACATTTGTGAAGCAGTAAAAAGTTATAGTTTTGATTTAAAGTAATACATAGTAGTTCTTGCAAGTTTGTAAGGACTACTTTTTATCCAATTTCTTCAATTTTGTTTTTTTTGAGAGTTTAATAACAGATATGCAGTTATAGCTATATCGCAAATATAATTGAATATCACTTGGTTTTGAATTCAAGGATAAGATATAGCTAAACTGTTTTTATTTACTTACAACGCTAGGAATGTATCAATACAAGCTGCTACGTTTTTCTTGATGGAAAACAATTGGCAGCTTGTTTCTTTTTATCTGGGCGTGTCCTTTTTTCGCCTTTTTGGCCTGTTCTTATGTTTATGTATGAACAGCAGGCAAAAAGGCGAAAAAAGGTCGGGCTATCCGCTTGTAGTTGCCTCATAGC
>JAHDCM010000247.1 GCA_020629895.1 Bacteroidota bacterium | reverse complement strand
GGGCGTGTCCTTTTTTCACCTCGCCCGTCAATGCGTAAACGCATCGACAGGCACGAGGTGAAAAAAGGTCGGGCTATCCGCTTGTAGTTGGCTCATAGCTGCTAGTTCAGCATAATCCTAGCGGTGTCTTCCTCCGTCAGCCCCACTAGTCCTTGCTTCACAAAGCAGCCATTTCGCCAAGCTACCACTACTATCCCTCACGCATTTCTCTCCTATGCCATCCTTTCCTCCGCATCCTCCCCACCGTATCGCCATCCATTCCAAACAAGTAGCATACAGTTACGAAACATTATATACTACTTCGCAACAAATAGCCCATTATCTATTAAATGAGCAGCAATGCAGTGACTTACAAGAACAACGCATTGCCTTCATGGTCACACCAAGCTTTGAATATGTCGCCATTCAATGGGGAATATGGCAGGCTGGTGGAATCGTCGTTCCATTGAGTTTGCACCATCCACTGCCCTCTGTTCGCTATTTTGTAGAAGATACCGCAACCAAGTTTATTATTGCTGATGACGAATACCTAGAGCGATTACAACCATTAGCAAGTGAAGGTAACATTACTTTGATTAGCACCACTGATTTATGGGAGAAGTGCCAAGCCATCAGTGAATTGGCATCTACAAGTCAATTACCTATCATTGCTACTACTCGGCGGGCAATGATTGTTTATACAAGTGGTACCACCAATTTACCAAAAGGAGTAGTAACGACGCATGCCAATATCAAATCACAAATTACGACTTTAATTGACGCATGGGCGTGGGATGCCAGTGATCATATTTTAAATATCTTACCACTGCATCATGTACACGGAATTATCAATGTGGTGAGTTGTGCCTTATGGGCAGGTGCAACCGTCGAATTTCTACCTAAGTTTGAAGCCGCAGCAGTAATGGAGGTCTTTAAACGAGGAGCAGTGAATGTGTTTATGGCAGTTCCGACCATTTATTATCGCTTGATTAATTATTGGGAGGGATTGGAGCAGGCAGAACAACAACTCATCTACGAAAAATTGAAAGCATTTCGACTGATGGTGTCGGGGTCGGCAGCCCTTCCTATTTCTACACTTGAAAAGTGGCGTACTATCAGTGGACATACTTTATTGGAGCGATATGGGATGACCGAAATAGGAATGGCCGTCTCTAATGCATATCAAGGAGAACGACGACCTGGTCATATCGGGTTACCACTTCCTAATGTGGACTTGCGTTTGCTAGATGAGGAAGATCAGTTAGTAGGGCAGGGAGAACAGGGAGAGATTCAGGTGAAAGGCCCCAACGTTTTTTTAGAATATTGGAATAAACCTGAAGCTACTAGTGCAGCATTTACGCCAGATGCTTGGTTTCGTACAGGAGATATTGCTATTTTTGCAAATAATAGTTACCGCATTATAGGGCGTAGCTCCGTAGATATTATCAAGTCGGGTGGATATAAGATTTCTGCCTTAGAAATTGAAGAGGTATTGCGGCAATATCCAGGCATTAAAGATTGTGCCGTAGTAGGTATTGCTGATGATGAATGGGGAGAAGTAGTTGCGGCAAGCCTTATTTTGGAGCAAGCCATCAGTTATGCCGATTTGAAGCAGTGGCTCAAAGCACAAATGCCAACTTATCGCATACCGCGGCGTTTTATTGAACAAGATGACTTACCTCGAAATGCATTGGGTAAGGTGACTAAAAAGGAACTGAAAAAGTGTTTTTTAACCAAATGAATGATCTCGTCATGCAACATGTCTTTACTTTTTTATTGATTGCAACTATTTGTTTGATGACTGCTTGTAGTTCAAACAGTACAGAAGCAACAGAAGCAAATAATGCGCTTAGTACTGGTGTAAGTGATGCCCCAAAATCCTCGAAAGGAAGCGGTATTAGCTATGGTAATCGTAAGAAAAATCAGCGTTCTGATAAAGAAATATATGACATCCGTATTGACTACCCTTTGTTTGAAAATCATCACCATGAGGCCGTCCAACAAAAGGTAAATAATCGTGTTACTGCTTTTGTAGATAAGTTAATACGTCAATTTAAAGTCAGTGCTTTAAATTTAGCCACAGAAGGACATAGTATGCTGACTGTTGCTTATACAGTGAAAGAGGTAAACAAGGAGCGAGTGTTAATTAACTGGTCGATTAATGAGCAGTACCCAAACGAGGAAAAAGCAAAGTTGAAATCTGAAGATATGGCGTTTGATTTGAAGGTTCTCGAAGAGACATTAAGTGGCGGTCAATAATTCAACGGATATTTCGAGGTGTGAGATGTTATGGGATATACTTTTTTTAATTACCATTGACAATAAATCAGGAATAAGTAAGTTTATTATTTGTGCTTTGCCTAGCATCTATCCAAATTAAATAATAGCTTTGCATTTTAAAAGCAGCCCTTCCCTTATTTTAACGACTACCGTCGTCTGTTATCCCCCAATTTTAGACATAGTTGTTGTATAGTCTTTGATACACTTTTGAAGTGTAGCTTATGAGCCTAATAATTTTAATAAAACACTTTTTGTTTTTTGTTAAGTTATTGAAATGCTAGATGTATTGTATGTATGTTTTAAGGCATGTTGCTTGAGGTATAGCTTGACTATAATTTTAGGAATGAGAATTGATGTATAAAATATGGTACGACTAGTTTGTATCAAAAAAAATAGGTCGAATGAAAAAACTATTTACCATCTTACTTTTAACGATATTAGGTGCCACTGCGGCTCATGCGCAGTGCGATGATATAGAAGTGTACCTAATTGATCCCGACTCTCCTTCAAACGTGTACACAGCTCCATTTCAGTTTGACTTTTGTACTACTACATTACCATTTGTTCTTCGAGGTAATAAGGATGGAGGTGTGTTTAATGGTTTAGGGGTAGTTAGTGACTCCATTTTTAATCCTTTGACAGGAGGTGGGAGCTATCAAATTATTTACTCGGCTCCTGGATGTACCGATTATTTTGTAGAAATAAAGCTAATTGCTCCTTCTGCAATTCCTGAATTGAATGAGCTGCCCAATTTTATATGTGAAAATGCAGAAGCATTTGAGATACAAGGGAATGTCGATGCCGATGCTACGGTCAAAATTAATGATGTATTTACCAATATTTTTAACCCGCTTACTTTAGGGCCAGGTTTACATCGAATTGAGTATATCTATATTGACCCTGATGTCACGAATGGTTGTGTAGCTATCGACAAGGATTCTATTAGTGTCGTAGCACTACCTGATATGGAAATTATTGGCTTAAAGAAGGTGTATTGTATTACTGACCCTCCAGAACAATGGACGCTTCATACGCCCACAGGCACCAGTACGTTAATTGCTCCTGGATTGTCTTTAAATGGCATCTTTGACCCAAGACAAGCGGGTGAAGGGACGCATATCATTACCCATAATTATCGTAATTTTTCGGGTATCTGTGAAACGACACTTATTGAAGAAATTGAGATATTGCCCGAATTAGCAGTAGAAGTGACATCAGCAGGAAGTGCTTGTTATACCGAAACCGATACGCTGGTGTATTCGGGGCAGGAATTACCTGATACAGCGGTATTGGCTTGGAGTATAAAAGAGGAAGATGGTTTTTTGGTATATCAAGAAGGGAATAAAGCAGTCGTAGAATGGGCAAGCCCTGGAGACAAGGAAGTTGGTTTAGCTATTAGTAATATTAGCTGTGATGGTAACTATACGTATGAGGTGACGAAAGTAGGTGTAGAAGTAGTCATAGAGGCGCAGGATCAGGTCGTTAATTCAAATACCCCTGTATCCATTCCTGTAAAAGCAACTTCTAATCACTTGGCAGCACAATTTACGTATGCTTGGTCGCCAAGTACAGGCTTGAGTTGTGATGCTTGTGATAATCCTGTTGCATTGATTGATGAGACCACTACCTATACGGTAACTGTTACTGATGAAAACGGTTGTAGTGCAACCGATGAAATTACCCTAACCTTGTCATCTGGAAATGTATTTATACCTAATATTTTTACCCCTAATGCGGATGGACGGAATGATGAGTTACATGTATTGGGACAAGGAATAGCAAGCCTTACTTTCACTATTTATGATCGGTGGGGAGAACAAGTATTTGAAACTACTGATAAATCAATAGGTTGGGATGGCACACATAGAGGTCGAGCCTTGAATACAGGCTTGTATTTTTATACTGCTGATATTGTATTTGAAGATGGTAGTACAGTGGTAAAGAAAGGAAATGTGAGTTTGATTCGTTAGTAGATTGTAGATTCAAAAAAAGAAAGATATGATTAATAAATGGACCCTGATTTTTTGGTGCTGTGTCTGCTTTTGTTGTTGTCATTTATCAGTACAAGCACAAAACGATATTCAATTTTCAGAAAACTATGCGACTCCATTATTACTGAATCCTGGAATGACAGGAGTTATGAATGGTGATATGCGTTTGGCTGCGGTTTACAGAACTCAATGGGCATCTATCTCGCCCGATTCGCCCTTTCGGACGATTACCATGTCTGGTGAGAAAAGTTTTTCAGGTATTGGTTCCAATGACCGTTTTGCCATTGGGGGAGTATTGTATAGTGATCGTGGAGGCGCACTCAATTACTGGACGAATTCGCTCGACTTGGCAGCAGCCTATAATTTGAGTATTAATCCGCAATTGTATTTTTCATTAGGCATATCGGGAGGACTTAGCCAACGGTCTTTTGATTTATCGCGAGCGCAATTTGGTGATATGTATGATCCCGATTTAGGAACGGCAACGGGGACTACGCAAGATGTATTGATGAATGAGAAAACGGCTACTTGGAGTGGAAATTTAGCAGGAGGAGGGATGGTGTACTTTGCACCTAGCCACCGAACTAATTTATATTTTGGCGGAGGCATTTTTCATCTTATGCGTCCTGATTTCGCCTTACTAGAAAATGAGGTACAAACAAACTTGTTTAGTAAAGTCTCAATGCAAATAGGAGGAAGTGTACCATTAGGAAGTATTATTGACATTGTTCCTAGTGTGTATTATATTCAACAAGGGCCACACCTCAAACTAGATGCGGGTTCTTTTATTCGGTTTATTTTTTCTAGTAATAATAAGTATCAGTTAGATAAGGCCTTGAATGTTGGAAGCTGGTTACGAGTAGGAGGATTTAGAGAAGATGGAATTAGGTTGAATACTATCGTATTAGCAGGAAAGTTAGATTACGACAATTTTAGTGTAGGAGCTAGTTATGATTTGACATTGGGCAATTTAGCCACCTATAATTCGGGTAGAGGAGGTGTTGAAGTGGCAATTGTTTATACGGGCTTAGGACGACAAAAACAAAATGAGTTACCCTGCCCACGATTTTAAGGAGTCATAAATATTGGTGAGTTTAGAATATCATATCTGTATAATTATTTGAAAGGATTTTGATATTTCGTTATTTTTTTATTAAATTAAGGTAGTGAAATTATTATCTGTTACTTTTTCCTGTCCTGCGTATTAGTGCGTTGGAAGTCTACTCAGGAATTTGTTTTCATTCCAATCATTTTTTTAGCATTGTTTCACCTCTCTTTTAATGCTTTGTTGACAGAAATAATTGTTATTTACTCACCAAACTTTTATAGCTTATGAATATCACATTCAATGAATTAAGAAAAATCAAAGACAGCTTGCCTGATGGCAGTATGAAAAAGATCGCTGAACAACTAAATGTTTCCGCAGATACTGTCAGGAATTATTTTGGCGGCGATCATTATGAAAGTGGGGAGTCTATGGGCGTACATTTTGAACCTGGCCCTGGTGGCGGTATCGTACAATTGGAAGATACCACTATTTTAGATATGGCTAGGTCAATGCTTGAAAGTGAAGCGGAAGAAGTTGTAGAAGAAGGGTCATAAGAGAATAATAATTTTTTTGATTGAAAGGGCTACATTACGATTAAGTAATGTAGCCCTTTCTTTTATAGGGAGTGATGATGTCCCC
>JAHDCM010000246.1 GCA_020629895.1 Bacteroidota bacterium | reverse complement strand
ATGGGAGTGGTGGTGTCGCATATTTATATATTTTTTTAATGAGGGGAGAGGTTTTGGGAGTCAGAAAGTAGGTGGTTTGCCTGCCGAACTTGACTCCTGAAACCTGTCACCTGTTACCTCAAATAGATGAGTTTACTAAGTATCGAAAATGTCAGTAAAAGTTACCGTACACACAAGGCGGTAGATAATGTGTCTATTCATGTGGAGCCACAAACTATTTTTGGATTGTTGGGGCCAAATGGCGCAGGAAAAACGACTTTAATTCGTATGATTACCAATATCCTTTATCAGGATACAGGAAATATCATTTTGAGGGGCATAAAAGACGTAGATCGCAATATGTTTATCGGCTATATGCCTGAAGAACGCGGTTTGTATAAAAAGATGAAGGTCGGAGAGCAGTTGTTGTATTTGGCTAAGTTGAAAAACTTATCGCATAAAAAAGCCAAAGCCCAAATTGATTATTGGTTCGAGAAGTTTGACATTACCGATTGGTGGAATAAGAAAGTAGAAGAATTGTCGAAAGGGATGCAACAGAAAATTCAGTTTATTGCTACCGTAGTACATGACCCTAAACTCATCATTTTAGATGAGCCTTTTTCGGGTTTAGATCCTATTAATGTGAACTTAATCAAGGATCAAATTTTTGAACTGAAGGAAAAAGGAGCCACTATTTTATTTTCTACTCACCGCATGGAGCAAGTAGAAGAAATTTGTGAGCAAATTGCATTGATCAATCAAGGAAAGGTGATTTTGCAAGGAGATGTGGCGGGACTGAAACAGCGATTTAAGCCCAATCATTTTCGAGTTAATTATAGTGGAGATCTCCCTACTTTACGAGAAGAACACTATACCGTTTTAGAACAACAAGCCAATGAATTACTACTGCATTTGAACAGTGGCTATCCTGCCAACGAAATGCTCCTTTCTTTGATGGAGCAAGGGCTTCAGGTAAGTTCTTTTAACGAAGTATTACCTTCCTTAAACGAAATATTTATCAGTCAGGTACAAGCAGCTTAGTTCTATGAAAAAAGAAATAAAAAAACGGTCAACATCCTAAGAAAAAACGATTATGCGAAAAATATTATTGGTTTTTGGACGAGAATACTGGACGCGAGTGCGTAAAAAATCGTTTATCATCATTACGATTATTGTACCACTCAGTTTTATCCTCCTATTTGGAATTCAGTTTTTCTTGATGGCGGTGAGCTTAGATTCGTTACGAATTGCCGTAGTCGATGAATCTGGAAATTATGCCAAGCGATTTAAAGATACTAAAGCTCTTTACTTCAAAGAATCACAAACACCTTTTGAAGAGCTAAAAACAAGCTATCAAGAAGAAAATTTTGATGGGATCTTATACATCCCCAAGTTCAATTTGAACAACCCTAAAGGAGTCGAATATTATTCTGATAAATTACTAGGCGTACAATCCAAAGATTATATCGAAGACGAATTGGCTGATGAGATACGAAAACAACGAATTGCCGACTTAGGAATTGATGACAAAGCCTACCAAAAAGCAAGGAAAGTGCGGCTCAGTATCAAGGAGGTAAACAAAGAAGGGGAGGCGAGTGGCACTGGCTTGGCAACAGGAGTAGGCATGTTTATGGGAATGGTGATGTATTTTGTCATTTTCCTATACGGAAGCATGGTCATGAGGGGGGTGATGGAAGAAAAAACCAATCGAATTGTGGAGGTGATACTGTCATCTGTGAAGCCTTTTCAACTGATGATGGGCAAAATACTAGGGATCGGTGCCGTAGGACTCACCCAGTTTTTTATCTGGATTGTCCTCATGTTCTTTTTAAACATCCTTATGGCACTGTTTTTAGGTGGATCGGTTGACCCTGGTATGATGGGTGCAAGTGAAGCAGATGTCGAAGAAATTGCCGCTCGTATGGAAATGTTTCAACCCACTTTAGACGGCCTGCCTGTTGGTAAGTTAGTGCTATGCTTTCTATTTTACTTCTTCTGGGGCTATATCGTATATGCCGCTTTATTTGGCGCAATGGCGTCAGCAGTCAATGAAGAAGGAGACTTACAAACATTGACCATCCCTGTTAGTATTCCCATTATTGTTTCTATTTTTATTTTGATGGCCATGATCAATAGTCCCAACACCTCTTTGGCATTTTGGTCATCCATCTTCCCGCTTTCAGCACCCATTATTATGCCTGCACGTATTGCCTTCGGAGTACCTACTTGGGAACTAGTATTGTCAATGGTACTCATGGTACTCGGTGCCTTTTTTATCGTCTGGATCGCTGCGCGTATTTACCGCATTGGTATCCTTATGTATGGAAAAAAAGTTACCCTACGCGAAATTGGCAAGTGGTTGTTTTATAGAGGATAATGGCGTATATTATGGAACCTTAATTTGGTAATATAATTGCTAATAAACTGTTGTTCGCCCGTTACACCATCATTTTAAACGAACAACATCATGGACTTAGATCAAATTGGTCAACAAGGACAAGAATTAAATGCTTCGGTTGCTTCGAGAGCCTTAAATTTAGAAGCCGATAGTGATTTATTAAAGCAGTATGACCCCTACTCTCAAAAACACCTACGCAATTCAAGAATTGCTTTTGTAGCAGGTTTGTTTGCTCTTGGTGCTGCCATCAAGCTGATTGTTGGAGGTAGTTGGATTATGGGTATTCTCTTAATTTTATTGACAGGAGCCTTGTGGTTTGGCGCATTAGCCATGAAGGGTTTAGCACTAGGCGTTGCCTATCAACAAGGTTTGTTAGTGCCTAGTGTTGTAGTCAATACTAATCCAATTCGAATTGTAGCACTCGCCCCACTAGAATCTTCAATGTCGATTCCTTCGCTGATGGGAGCCAAAAAAATGACCATTGCTCATTTACCTTTACATGCACTAAAAATAGGAGAAAAAGTACCCTGCGTAGCCTTATTTGGAGGAAATGAGGACGGCTATTATACCAATTTTGAACCACGAGTAATTGCTTGGGGAATCGCAAGTAGAGAAGTCATAGAGCGTGCTATCGAGGTGATAGATGGGGAAGAGTGGGCGTTTTTAGAAGCGGTAAAAGATCGTATTCCCGAAGGAATGAAAGAGTATGAAGTGGCTTGTTTCAATGAGGATTATTCATTTAAAGATATTCGATAATTGAACACCAAAAAGAAAGAGCAAGTATGTTTAAACATACTTGCTCTTTCTTTTTAAGTTATTTTGTATCCTTCGTATGCTCTGTGGATCACTCTACCCGCGGATGTTGCCACTTTTCAACCAAATTCCCATTTCGATACGTAAACTTCTTCGTTAGTGTACCATCCGTATCCCAAACCAATACATAGCCCTCTAACACATTATTTTCAAAGTCACGAGCCGTCCACTGCATCCCATCCTCATACCAAGAGTTCCACTTGCCATGCTTATTGCCATCGATATACTGTTGCTCATATTTTAGCTGTCCATTCTTATACCATTCATAATACGCTCCATCATCAATCCCACTATTACGGATACCCGTTTTCTGCAACTTCCCATTCGTATAATAGACCGAATAACGCCCATTCTTTTTACCCGCTTTATACTCTGTTTCAGTAAATTTCTTGCCACCACTATATGAAATAGCCATACCTGTAAATGGCTTTTTATCGGCCTCATAAGCCATTGTTTCCCCTGATGCCTCCTCCTTTTCAAAATTCAACGCTTTAATATCTACTTCTCGGAGACCACTCGCTTTAATTTCTGGCGTTGGTGCAGGCTGAGGATCAAACTCGTTATTGGTATTCGCAGCGGGTTTTGGGGCTGCTTTAGAAGTTTCAGCAGGAGCAGCAGCGGTAGTTTTGTTAGTTGTTTTCGCATTGGAATTTGCTTTTTGAGCAGGAGCATTACAACTAGCAGCAGTCAATACAGCCAGTATGCTCCACACAATAAAATAGCCTTTCATAATCTATATCAGTTAAAGAAAGTTTTAGAGAAATAAAATTCATTACAAAGGTAGAAAAATTGTGCGAAGTGTGAGAAATGACGGACTTTTTACAAAAAAAACAAGTATATCATTTGGAAGAAAGAAGGAGTAAAATTTACCTTCATCGCACATACTCACTCCTTCCCAAACAATTCTACCACCTCCGTCATTCTACGCTCATTTAAACCCATATCCGAATGGCCTAAACGAGAAGCCGAGCGAAAGTGAATTTTTTGATTCGCCTCATCCACATAAAACTCTACATCATCCACAAAACGCATGAGTTTAGTCGTATATTCCACATGTAAATAATCACTCGTTTCCTTAATAATTTCAGTACGTTCTTGATTTGAAATAATCTTTTTGAGCTTTGCCATCGCATCAGCAGCAGTGCCATTAAAGCTAATAGGCGACATCTGATGTTGCTTGCTTTTAGTTTGGGTAGAGACACAATTCGGGCTTTTGGGACAATCAATTAATTGCCCATTCGTGATGCCCAGATTTTCGGGACGAGTACCCGAACAGGCAGTCAATAAACAAAATAAACTAAATAGGAAGAATACTTGGAGAATGCGCATAGTTGTATCTTGATGGTTAAATTAATACTACCATCAAGATACGACAATTGTTTAATTAGGAGGATAAATTTCTTAAAACTTACCAACTACCACCAGCTCCACCACCACCAAAGTCACCACCACCAAATCCGCCAAAGCCACCAAAATCACCAGAACCAGAAGAGAAACTCCCCCAGTCATTATGCCCACCAATAATAATCGTACCACCAAAAGGGTCTACACCACGATCATCATAGGTATAACCACGCCCCTTGCGGCGCAATTGACGCTCCCCATAACGGCTTCTTTCGGTCAGTGCAGGCAAAACAAATAAGAATAAAACGACAAGGGCAATAAACAAAAGAATCGGAAAAATATCACTAACAGGGTCTTCCACCAGTTGATCAGTCGTAAACTCTCCCGCCATCAACTCCATCATTTTACTAGTCGCATCATTAATCCCTGCATAATAATTCCCCTCTTTAAAACGCGGAATCATCACAAAATCAACAATACGACCCGCATCGAGGTCAGTAACGCTACCTTCCACCCCCTTACCCGTAGCAATAAACGCCTTGCGCTCATTAGGAGCCACTAAAATTACCACTCCATTATCAATATCATCACGTCCAACTCCCCAAGTACTTGCCACCTTATGCGCATAGCCAAAGGCATCACTACCATTCAAACTCTTTACCGTTACCACCACAATAGCCGTCGAAGTAGTGTCTTCATAAGTACTCAACTTACGCTCCAAAGCACTTTCCTGACCTGCCGCAATAATACCCGCAAAATCATTCACCGCACGCGGCGGATTAGGGCGTTCTACTACTTGCTGAGAAAAACCCGCCTGTATCCATACAAAACACAGCAGCAGGGAAATAAAAAAATATCTACTAATTGATGTCATCTATTATTGGTGTTTTAAAATAAGCATACTACCTCTCAAACATACTTCTAACTTACATCGTTCCCAAACGATATTTCATCAGGCAATTCATTCACATCATCTGCCTGATAGGGAAAATGGGCTTGCAACTGCCGCCCCGCCATGCGAATTCCTTCCACCAACCCCTCCGTAAATTTTCCTTGTTGGAATTGCCCCAACACAAACTCATTAATATCCGTCCAACAACAATCTTCTACTTTCATATTGATGCCAACATCCCCCAAAATGGCAAATTTATGATCTTTCACAGCAATATAAAACAGTACCCCATTCCGCAACTCCGTTTCTTGCATTTCCAATAAATCAAAAATAGCAGAAGCACGATCCAATACCTTTATTTTGCAATAATCTTCAATATGTACCCGTATCTCTCCCGAAGTCATCATCTCTGCATCTTGTATCGCACAAACAACCTCCGCTTTTTGGTCTTCTGTCAAAAATGTTTTTGCTTCCATCTTATATTTATTTTAACAAATCCAATCACCCCATCACCCATTCATGCTATCACCCCATCACCCATTCATGCTATCACCC
>JAHDCM010000245.1 GCA_020629895.1 Bacteroidota bacterium | reverse complement strand
GCGTGAGGGATAGTAGCGGTAGCTTGATGAAATAGCCACTGTGTGAAGCAAAGACTAGCAGGGCTGACAGCGGAAGACACTGCTAGGACTATGCTGAACGAGTGGGTATGAAACAACTACAAGCGAATAGCCCGACAGGCATACGAAAAGCGCAGTAATTGGGAAACAATTATTGCGCTTTTCGTGTGCCTGGCACGCCCAACTAATAATGCTTCAATGAATCGGACTGTTTTGTGAAATATAGATAGGTCTTTATTTCTAAGCAAATAGTCTAGTAATATTTGATCAATTTATTTTTTCATCTTTACTAATCAATCAAAAGTCTTGATTTGAATCAATATTTATCTAATTGCGCTACTTTACCTTTGTGGTATAACAAAAAACAATTGTACCATGAAAAAATTAAATGTCATTATTAGTGTTTTTTTAGTCCTTGTAGGACTTGCTTTTTTAAATGTTGCCGTACAAGCAATGATAGACCCACAAACGGTAATGGATTTTGTCAATGTCGAACTGGATAATATTAGTGCGCGCAATTCAGTACGTGCTTATTATGGAGGAGTGAACTTATTCTTTGCCTTATTTCTTATTTATGGAGCTTTTAAGATGAAACGAGAAACCCTTATTTTAACGGCTTTATACGGAGGCGGTTTTGTAGTAGGACGTGTATATAGTATCCTCATGGAAGGAACCCCTAGTAGTTTTATCTGGACGTGGTTAGGAATTGAAAGTGTATTGACTGTTATTTCGTTGTTTTTGCTCTATCAATTGCGAATTCAAAAATAAGATTAAAAGGCATAAACGATTGAATGAGGAAACATTTTTCGTTCAATCGTTGCACGCTATTGATTGCAATATCGTTTCAAAAACCTGCATAAACTGATCTACATTTTGCTGATTAAAACATAGAGGCGGCTTCATTTTCAGCACATTATTGTAAGGGCCATCTGTGCTGACTAAAATATAATTTTCTTTGAATTTGTTTTTGATGTAAGCGGCCTCTTTTGTAGCAGGAACTAGACTAGTTCGATTTTTTACCAACTCCACTCCCAAAAATAATCCCGACCCACGCACATCTCCAATAATTGGAAAACGACTTTGTAACTGTCGAAATTGCTGTATGAAATAGGTGCCAGTTGCTAGAGCGTGAGCTTGTAAATGCTCTTCTTCTAACACCTCTAGTACGGCTTTTCCAATGGCACAAGAAACAGGATTACCCCCAAAAGAACTAAAAAACTCCATTCCATTAGCAAATGATTCAGCGATAGGGGTACTACAAACAACTGCTGCGATAGGGTGACAATTGCCCATCGGCTTTCCCAAAATAACTATATCTGGTATGACTTCCTGCATTTCAAAGCCCCAAAAATGAGTGCCCAAACGACCAAATCCTACTTGTACTTCGTCGGAAATGCAAACACCGCCTTGCGCGCGAATGCTAGGATAAATATGTTTTAAATAACCACCAGGAAGTGGAACTTGGCCCCCACAACCAATGATTGGTTCGGCAATAAATGCAGCGATTTGATTAGGTGTAGTTTGTAGTAAATCAATAGCTTCTTGTGCATATTTGCTTCCTGCTTCTGGCTCATTTTTTCTATACAGACCGCGATAAGTATCAGGAATAGGAGCAGTGAGGATAAAATCGGCAGTTCCTTGCCCGCCTTTCCCATCAAATTTATAAGGACTAATAGCAATGCCTAAACGGGTGTTTCCATGATAACCATGCTCCATGACCATTACCTTCTCTTTTTGGGTATGTGTTATGGCTAAACGAATAGCTAGATCACTCGCAGCACTCCCCGAATTGACAAAGAAAATCTTATTTAAACTAGGGGGAAATTTGGCTAATAATTGCTGTGCGTATTGATGCATGATGTCATACAAATAGCGAGTATTGGTATTGAGGCGTGCCATCTGTCGTTGTCCTGCTTCCACGACTTTGGGGTGGGAATGCCCTACTAAAGGAATGTTATTATACGCATCTAAATAAGTATTTCCACTTGTGTCATACATATATTGAAAGGCTGCTTTTGATAGCTTTATAGGTGTCTTATAGCTAATAGACATTGCTTGACTCAAGTAAGTGTTTCGAAGGGTAATTTCCGCTTGAATGTCAATATTGTTATTCGTAGATATGTTGCAAGTATCCATGAAACGGTTTGTTGCGCCTATTGGATTGATGGTGAGCCAGGTGTTGAGGGATTGAAGGATGGAGGGATTGAAGGGTGGCGGGAAACTGAGTTGATGGGCGAGGTCGGCAGTAATGAAATAGTAGAGTAGCGACAGTCTAATTTTTGAAAATGGATGTTGTTGATGAGATTTAGATAGTAGGGGAGAGATGCTTGTAAAAAAGTTGCTTGTAGGTGTGTTTTGAGTAAGGAGTTGTTGGTTAATTTGCTGCGCTAATTCATATAATTGCGTAAATTCTTGGGTTGTTATTTGACCTCTTTGGGAAATGACTTCGCTTTGAAATTGTTGGTAGAAATAGTGAACTAGTTTGCGCTGATTTGGATTAGTAATAGTGTGCCATATAGGAGGATGTAAGAGCCATTGTTCAAGGGGGCTTATTGGTGTGGGAGTTTGTTGCATGAGTTGTTATTTTTTATACAAAATTACAGTAATCTTTTTATTTTGCACACCAAAGATCAACTACCCAGAATTTACACCGATGATTATCAAAAATGACAAAGAATTTTTAGCGTTGAAGGAGGAAGACTTATTAAAGGTCAAAGAGATCATAAGTGTTTCTATCTTTGAGGAACATAAAAATAAACGACAACACTTACTTTCTAAAATAGCTCGTTGTAAAAATATAGAAAGCTTAACCCTATATACCAATGGGATAGATGAATGGCCAAGTGCTTTTTTTGAATTGCGTAAATTAACCTATTTATATGTGTATGATTTGCATGAAGATGCTACTTTTTTTCAGCATATAGGAAAATTGCAATCTTTGAAGACACTTCGGTTATATTGGTGTAGCCCACCAGATTATAATTGGGATTGTTTGACGACTTTACAAAACTTAGAGCATTTATACCTACAACAATGTACTATTATTGACTTATCACCTGCTTTTGCCAAGTTGACCCAATTGAAAGTATTGGACTTACGTAAAAATACAAGTCTAAAAAAGTTACCTGCCTTTGTATTAAAACTTCCACACTTACAAGAACTATATGTAGATGCCAAACTGATTCGTAAACTCAAGGGGGAAGAGCAAGAAGCGTTAAGTAAATTAGCCTATTTTTATCGCAATTCTCCTACCGAAAAAAAGTACGTACAAAGTTTTCAAGGAGCTTTTCCTAAGTATAATTTGACCGATGCGCATCGCCTTTTAGCCCTCAATTTATTAGCAGATGATGAGGCATCTATTCAACGATTACATACCCGCGAGTTATTAATAGACTTAACGATTATTCCTCGATTCGATATTATACGGATACGAGCTATTGATTACTTAGGAAAATGGTATAGTGAAGGGGCTACGGAGAGTTTAGCCGACCCTACTACCGAATTAATGATTGCAGGAAAAATTCACACAAACAAAAATGACTTACGAAAGCGATTAAAGGAAGTAGGACTTGTTTATAAAACAGCTTTAGGAGCCAATACAACGCATGTTGTGATCGGGCAATCTAGTAAAATAGATTTAAACCTACTTAAAGATAAGCGGCTAAAACTGCTTACCGAAGATATGTTAAATGAGTATTTAGATCAAGTAGCTCCACAATATCTGGTTGCGGATGAAGGAATGAGCCAACAACTAAAACAATTATTACTCGCACAAGATGAAAATTCGATTGAATTAGCCTTACAACTAATGAAGGAAGGGGGGATTCCTAAAAATATAATTAATGAATTGTTTGTGGCTTGGGGAGGACAAGGTACAGGGAATTTAAAAAATCGTTTGGCAAAAATAATACGCCAAATTAGTTCGACCGCCCTCGGAGATTATGTGAAAAAAGATACCATGTTGTATTATCCGAATAGCCGTTATGGTCGCTCTGAATCAAGCCTTTATACCAACCTTCGCAAGTTGGAAGCTTACAAAGAATTAGATACGATTCGAATTGGACGGATTTTGTATGACCTTACCCAAAAAGGAATCAAATACTTATTGGCAAAAATGACTGCTGAACAAAAGGTGGAATTTTTGAAAAGCTTGTGTGAAGGAACAAGTCTCAATTTGTCATATAAAGAATTGACCAGCCTTCCTAAAGAGCTAACAGCGCTTACTTTTTTGACCAAACTCAATGTAAAAGGCAATCGCCTACGGTCTTACTCAAAACATCTCGCCAAACTAGTGAACTTAGAAGAACTAGACATCAGTAATAATAACATAAACGTAGGAAAACAGTTACCACATATCTTACCCAATTGTAAAATAATTAGTTAATTTACAGGTATGGAAGTGCTACATTCTACCGATACATTACTAGAATTAAAACCTGCCCAATTAAGGAAGGTAAAAGAGATTAAATCGGCTGCCATCAACAGCAAAAAGGAGATGGAGCCAGTTATTAGTCAAATTGTGCAGTGTGTGAACCTAGAACGTCTAAGTCTATATTCAACCGTTGCAGTTACCTTTCCCGAAGCCTTTTTTGCCCTAAAAAAACTAAGCTATTTACGTATCCACAATTTGCGCAGCCCCAAAGTATTCCTTGAGAATGTTGGGAAGCTGACCAATCTAAAAACCCTTTATATCAAACATGCCAAATTTGATGCAAAAAAGGCAGCAGAAATCTGGGCAAATATCGGAAGTCTAGGCTTATTTGACGATGGAACACCCAAAGATACCACCATCTGGCATTTGCACCAACTAGAAAACTTATTCCTGCCCAACTGTCGAATTAAACTCCTACCAGCACAAATTCAACAATTAACTCACCTCAAACGATTAGATATTCGACGAAGCAAACTCATTGACTTTCCTGAAAGTATCCTGCTACTTCCACAATTACAAGAACTCTACACAGATGATTCCATCCTCGAAAACCCTGAACCAGCCGTAGAAGAATACCTGCAAAAACTGCCCTACTACTACCAACAAAAAGAAGCAGAAACGAAGTATATTGATGAATGCTTGCTATATTTTCCGAAATATGAAATAAGCGACGAATTACGGGTACTAGCCATGCAATTACTAGCCGATAATGCCCCCAAAATTAAAGCATTACAAAACTTGTCATTGCTCCTAAAAGCCACGCAAATTCCACATTTCGATATGATTCGCATTCGCGCGACGCAATACCTCGCTCAACTTTATGGACAAAAAGCCGCCGAGTATTTAGGAAAGGAAAAGCCAGTGATTACCATCTGTGGAAAGATACACACCAACAAAAACGATCTTCGAAAACGCCTCAAAGAACAAGGTATCGGCTACAAAGCCAAACTACATGAAAGTACGACGCATATCGTAATGGGACAATCTTATAAAGGCGATTTAGAGGCACTAAATAAGCCCCAATACCACTTTCTTTCCGAATACGCGCTTAACGATTATCTCGACCAAGTGGCTCCCCAATACCTCGTTGCCGACGATAGTATCACCGATCAACTCAAACAACTACTCCTAGCCAATGATGAAAATGCCGTCGAACTCGC
Organism: Bacteroidota bacterium; assembly: GCA_020629895.1. Lineage (GTDB taxonomy): Bacteria > Bacteroidota > Bacteroidia > Chitinophagales > UBA2359 > JAHDHP01. The sequence continues at coordinate 393 of JAHDCM010000245.1, read as the reverse complement.
CTTCGAACTCATCAAAACAGGAGGGCTACCCAAAGACTGTATCACCGAACTATTTATCTGTTGGATTGCACTTCGACACGGTAAATTATTCAATAAAGCACAAAAATATTTACGCCAAATAGGTAGTCCCCAGTTAGGAGATTTAGTAAAAACTTGGATCAGTGGCGTATTCAATTCTTATACCAAATACCAACCCACCGAATATTATCAATATCAAGAACTTTGTCGCTTCGAAAAATATGAAGAGTTAGATGCATTACGTATTGCTTGGTACACCTATAGAAATTATGGGGTAGGAGTCAAGTACCTAATAAATCGCCTGAAAGGAAAAGACTTATTCTCCTTTTTAAAAGAACATTGTAACGGTACTAGTATTGATTTAAGTGGCTTAGA
>JAHDCM010000244.1 GCA_020629895.1 Bacteroidota bacterium | reverse complement strand
GCCTACGTTTTTCGCCTTGTCTTCTTAGCAAATAGTCTAGCAATATTTGATCAATCTATTTTTTCATCTTTACTAGTATTGATTTTTTAATTGAAAAGGGCAGTATCTTGGTTGATACTGCCCTTTTTTTATTCATTGCTAACCATTACATTTTCTTCTAGTAATTCGATATAAAATAAGCCATCAAATTGCTTGGTCCAATCGCAAGAGAGGTTTTCGTGTTCGACTGCCCGACAAACGCGTGCTTGTTTGAGGAGGTGATCTGCGGGAAATTCACTTCTAAAGTTGAGGAAACTGTATCGGTAGCCTGTTTCTTTAAGTAGACTTTCCATACTATTGGCGGGTGCATTGGGAATGATGCGAATTTCATCGTCAAATCTATTTTTGCCTCCATAGCCAGTGAAACCAATGTTATAGACTTGTGCGCCAAGTTCTTTTTTGAGTAAGGCTCCTAAGTTATTGGGATTAGATTGTTCATAAGGAATTTGTTTGATCAATACTGTATCTGTATTTACGCTATCTACTTCCAATTCGTTATCTTTTGGCACTACTTCTTCTACAAGTTGTTGTAAGTCATTTGCTTGATAGATGGTATTTAATGCCGAACTCCATACAATTACTTTCTCATCGGCATATTTTTCTTCCAATAACCACAAAATATTCTTGGCGATTTGCTCTCGGCGAATAGCTGGTTCGCCTTTCCAAACGGATTTGTGATGTTGTTCGATATTATCAAGCACTCGTTCCCAACGATTGCGGTCTTCTCCTTTGGGACTTTTTTTGATGGCATAACGTACTGTATCCATCATTTCCCAAAATACTTTTTGATTTTTTTCAGTGGGGACATGTTCGGGCTGTTTGGTCATTTTAGAGAGAATACTTTTATACGTTTTCCAGCCTTTGAGTTTGCGGACTGGCGAACGCATCAGGTAGCTTTCTAAGTCGATAGCGAGGTAAGTTTTGGCATTATTACTCGAAAAGCGGCAATCAAAACCTGCTACTTGTATGTTTTCTTCTCCAATAAGTTTAAATAAGGGGGCTGTTTGTTTGCTTGCCGACCATTTAACGGGAATGCCTTCCTGAGCAGATAGAACGGGGTCTACCATTTCTTGTAATTCAACGGCGACTTTGTAGGTGTCGTAATAGCCACTTTCAAAAAGAATGACATCAAAATCTAGTTTGTCGTGTAGGTATTTGACTAAGCGTGTTTTCGCTTTTAAAGAGGAGCCATCACCTATTGCTGTTCCTCCTAAAAGTACCACTCTCGAATCGCCAATCACTTCTTTGAATGGTTCGAGGTCTTTGAGGTTGTCTTTTGGAGAATCTTCTATTGTTTTAATAGGAATAATGAGATGTTGAAGCGCGCTGGCTTCTTCACTTTGTTGCACTTCTTTGGTACCACTCAAGCAAGCACTTAGTTGTGCGACTAGCAGTAGAAGGACGACCTTTTGAATCCAAGACATGTTTTTTTTATTTTACAGGAGAAATAATTAGAGCGTCTAGGGATGAAAAGGGTGCGGTGTTGTGTTCTGGGGACTTATTTATTAGGGTTTACGAAAAGGGGCGTAAATAGTTCGATGGGATAACTGCTTTTGACTACATACGCTCTATTGCTCTCGACAATTTCTTGACAATAATTAGCCCAAACAATGGCTATGGGTAAATAGTATTAAAAATGTGACAGTATCATTACTTAAGTACCTAAGCACATATAATCGACACATTTTTGACAGGCTATTTTTCCGCCATACTTCGTTAAAAATACTCGCCGTAGCTATGGCTATGTCTGTGTTTTTTGCCTTGTCTGACGAAAAAAATAGCGGCTATCGAAAATGGCGATTATTTATGCTCAGGTACTTAATTTGTAATTGCTACATTAAAAGAAACAGCATTTGCTACATTTCTGACTCCATCGGTAGCCCCTACGGTAAATAAAAAGTCTCCTGGCAGTAGGGTACTTGGGATGGTAAATTCAAAATCAAAATCGTAACTAGTGGCAACAGTGTTATCAAATGGGAAAATGGCATTTGATAAGTAGTTATTTCCATTGCTCAGATTGGTATAAGCCAAAAATAAAACACCATTTCCTCCCTCACTTAGCGAATAGTTATCAGTTAACGTACCTACAACGCGTAGGTTTTCGCCTTTTGCAATCGAAAAGGAAGTGGTATTAGGTTCATTTATCGTCAAAATAGGGCTTTCTGTATCAGTAGAATTGGTAACAACTAAGCTGTAAATATTGGCTTTTGGTTGATCATTTCCAGACTCATCAAGCACTTGTAGTTCAAAGTGATAATTTCCAGCAGTCACATTTTCAGGCACCATCAATGTTTTATTAATAGTCTGTGACTGTCCACTTAATTCATTGATTTCTAGTACACTCCAATCGGTAGTTGTACTATTTAGATCTGGAATATTGATACTAGGTGCGCCTACTTCACCATGTCCGTGGCAGTCGAAATTGTTGTGAATATCTATTTTATATTGAGAAAGCTCTGAATTATCTTCCAATAACAGTTCGAAACTCAACTCCTCTCCTCCTGCCAAAACAAAGACATTTTCTTCTTGCTCTCCACAAACGCTGGTTATCTGTCCACTAGGAGTCGTACTGAGCAGTTGTAAGGTAGGAGCTTCTGTATCGACTTCCTTATCTCCGCAAGATTGGCTTCCTAATAAGCTCCCAAAAAGTAATAACATTAAACTAAACTTTTTCATAACTTTCAATTTTATAAATGTCCTCCAAATGGTATCTGCACACTAAACACAACATTACGCCCTTGTTCTGGCACATTAATGAGGCGATAGCGACTTAGGTGATTTAGATAACTGGTGTTTAATAAATTTTGCACCTTCACATTCCAATTTATCGTTTGACTACCGAGCAGTAACACACCTCCTCCTCCTAGCCCTACTAATTGATAAGCAGGTGTTTCTTTTTCAGAACGATCAATACGATTAAAGCCTTTTGCAGCAAAATAATAGGCATGATTGATACCAATAAAACAATCTTCCATCCATTTTTTATCTTTAAAACGGTATTTTACTTCATTTTTGATGGCAGGTTGTGGGGTAAATGGCAAGGCCAATTGTGTATTTAGATTATAACTTTGTACAAAGTCCGCTACTTGTTCCCATTCTATCCTCTTTATGGGTCTCCAATTCCACTGCAATTCGCCTCCAGTATAAATGGCGTCATCTTGTCGATATTGAAATATTTGTCCTGCTTCAGGAAGTGGCGAAAAGCGCGCAGGAAAGGTAGGCCCAAGATAGATGTAATTGGCAAAATAGTTGAAATAAGTGGCTAGACTTCCTGAAAACGTTGGCAAGTCCCAAGCTACCCCAAGATCTAGTTGATAACCGTGTTCCGATTTCAAATCGGCTGTTCCCATTTCATGCCTAAAGGTTCCATGATGAATACCATTCGATACGGTCTCAGATGGGTAAGGCACTCTAAAACTCTTACCTAAATTGGCTTTGAGTACCAGCTGCCCATCCATCAAATTTAGATTCGCTCCTAGCGAAGCCGACCAATTATGAAAATGTTGTTTATTTGCCAATACGATCAAGGAATCTGTTACGACCTCATTACTATTCCAAACCAGTTGTTTAAAATAATCCGAATCATTTTGCCCAAAATCATATCTCAATCCTGCATTTAGCAATAAAGGATCACTAATATGGTGTTCTACAATAGCGAATACCCCTGTACGAAAGGTGTTAAAATCGGGCAGTAAAAATTCAAAGCCTCCTCGTTTATTTTGTTGCCATTGTACATTTCCTCCATATACTAATTTAGAGTCGTGGCTGCGGTGTTGTTCGTAGTGAGCATTGATCGTAAAAGTACGTAAAAGCAATTCTAAGGCAAGTGTATTTCCAGGGTCAATTAGCGAAGAAGGGATACTGTGAAATTCTGGAAAAGAAAACTCTTGTCGTAGGTTTTGTTGAAAACCCATATCAATGGCGAGGTGATCTTCTCCAAACAAAAAAGTTTGATTGAGGGATGCCCTCAAATGTTTTACCTGCTGTTTAGGTACATCTATATCTCTATAACTACCATCATGTTCTAAGGCATAGGTTCTAGGAACACCGACTGCCCCCGAAAAAAGCCCTGCATCCAATTGGTATTGACCAATCAAAAAACGAGTAACGCCCCACTTTCTACTCAAACCCGTTTCGATGCTCCAATTACGTTCTTTTCCTGCTGTATTTTTCAAGGAGTTATCATAAATAGGTAAGGTAAAGCCGTTATAATCAAACGACTCGGCAGGCACTCGATAATCGCCAAAACTTTGGTAACTATACCGTGCAGTTATAAACAGATCATTCCAATTAGCTCCCCATTTTGTAGAACCGCCTCCATGTCCATTATTGCTTTTATAAATACCATCCACACTCCCCTTCCAAGTATTCGTTGGTAATAATTTAGCGGGCATGACATTAATCACTCCTCCTAAACCATCTGAGCCATATTGCAAAGAAGCAGGGCCTTTGATAATTTCTACCCGCTCGACATCAAATTGGTCAATTTCCAAACCATGATCACTCCCCCACTGTTGGCTTTCTTGCTTAATGCCCTGTTGATTCACAATGATTCGATTCGAAGATAAACCTCGAATCACAGGCTTCGCAATTCCTACCCCCACATTGATAGCACTAATTCCGGGTAATTTCTCAATAGTTTTCGCAAAAGTTCCTTCCATATTTTCCTTCAAAAAAACTTCATCTACATGCTCTGCCTGTAAGGTTTCTTCTTGTTTGTTATGTTCATCTACAATCACCATTGTTTCCAATAATTCGGCAGAAGGTTGCATGACCAGCTTCACAAATGCTGCTTTGCCACGTTTTACCTCCAAAGGAAACTTGGTGACAGCATACCCCAAAAACGAACACGATAATTCATAGTTTCCGTCTATAACCTCTGAAAAAGTAAATCGTCCTCGCTCATCACTAGTCGTATAAATACTATCTGGCAATAATAATACATTGGCATTAGGCATTGGATGGGCATGATCGTGGTTATCCACTACCAACCCATTTATTTGTGCCATTGCTGATAAGGTGCATAACATCAGCCAACAGAATCCAACAAATTGCCTATAAAATTGCTTCATACGGTATAATGGTCATTAGACTTACCTACATTTTTCAAAGAGTAGCAAGTCTATTAATAATATCACAAAATTAATCATCAAAAAACACTTTTTGCAACAAAATTGCATTTATTTTCTTGCCAATACTTTGGTTTTCGACAAAAGGCATTATAATTTAGTGACTTCATTTGGTAGATCAACTCTAAATAGCAACAAATAGCCATCTATATTAAATAGCTCCATTATGTTTAAAAAGAAGAAACAAGAAGAAACAGCAACAGTAGCGACCACTTCAACGGATATAAGTAGTACACTTCCTCCTGAACAAGCTAAAGAAGAAAAAAAATCGGGCTTTTTCAGTCGTTTTAAGCGCAAAGAAAAGACAGATGATGATGCAGATACAGAAAGTGAAGCGACAAAAGGTGGTTTTTTTAGTCGTTTTAAGCGCAAGAAGCAAGGAGAAGACGCCGAAAATACAGAAACAGGAAAGAAAAAGAAACAAGTAGAACCTTCTCGTGATTCTATTTTAGTGGCAGCATTGGTAGGTGGCATTTTAGCCCTTGTCATTGTAGATAGCCTGCTATTCAATGATTCTACAAGTGATCGTTATGCGGGCTTCCTTACCCTAATTACCCTACTCGTAGGTATTTTTGGCTCCTTTACGGTTAATTTCGAGGCCCGATGGATGGGACGACTTCTCAATATAATGGGTGTTTTGCAACTCATTATTATGGGCGTATTGTTATACTTTCAGCAAGGCAACCCTGTGTTAGTCGTTGCGATCAATGTGTTCTTTGCACTAGCGTTATTTTTTGCTGCGATGCTTTTCCGCCGTGATGTGCAATTAGAGGAGGCGGGCTTACGCATTTTTAGGAAATAGCTAGGTAATGATATTTTTTTGGGCGTGCCGCCTATTAGTAAAGATGAAAAAATAAATTG
>JAHDCM010000243.1 GCA_020629895.1 Bacteroidota bacterium | reverse complement strand
TGAGTTAAATGGGAGAAGGTGTGATAGGTAGCTTAATGATGAACTGTGAACCGACTCCTAGCTCTGAATCAAGTAGTAAATCGCCTTGATGGAAGTCGAGTATTTTTTGGCAAATGGCAAGTCCAATGCCCGTACCTTCGTATTCGTCTTTACTATGTAGTCGTTTAAAGATGGCGAACACATCTTGGAAGCGATCTGGAGGAATCCCAATGCCATTATCTTTGATAGTAATGTAGTAATAGCCTGCTTTTTCTTCGCTAAAAATGTGTATTCGAGGCGTTCGGTTTTCAGGGACGTATTTGATAGCATTACTAAGCAAATTTTGAAAAAGAGAAATCATTTGTGTGGAGATGCCTGAAACGGTCGGTAAGGTGTCTACTTGGATATGGGCATTTTTTTCGAGGATATGTTGTTGGAGGTTTTTTTGAACTTGTATTAAGGTGTTATTTAAATCAATGGGTTTCTTTTGAAGATTTTTCTTTTTACCTATACGAGAGTAGGTCAGTAAATCTTCGATAATGAGTTGCATGCGTGTGCTGCCATCTAGGGCAAAGTCGATATAGGTTTGTGCTTGGTCGTCGAGTTGAGTCACGTATTTTCGTTCTAGTAGTTGGATATAACTACTAATCATGCGGATGGGTTCTTTTAAGTCATGTGAGGCCATCACCGCATAATTTTCTAAATCCGCATTAGAAGAGGCAAGTTCTTTTGCTTGTTGTTCGATTTGCTTTTTTTGTTGTTGCAAAGATAAACGAGAAAGGTTTAGCTTTTGGATCATCTGGTTAAAGCTATCGGTGAGAACTCCTACTTCATCTTCATTTTTTTTCGCTACTCGAATCGAGAAGTCACCTTCTGCAATTTGTGTGGTAGCAGTTGTCAATTCGACAATGGGTTTGGTAATGCTTCGGGCTACGAGGTAGGCTAGGAAAGAGGCAATCAGGATCATACCAGTGATGAGGAGAATAAGTGCGGTGAGATTCGCATGTTGGAGTACATCGAATATTTTCATTAAAATAGAAGCGTCTTTTTGAAGGGCTGTTTCATAAGCATTTCCATCCAAAAAATAGATGTTACGCCAGTTGTGTTTGTTGGTATTGTATATCGTTAATCCATTGTCAAAAGAGCTTCCTGCTTTTTCTTTTTCCTGTGCAATGGTGACTATATCGAACTTCATGCCACCTGTATCTGTGTCGTAATACTCACAGGAGAAGGTATTGTAAATGAGTTCGTTTTGATGGTTTAGAATGCTGATATGAAAGGGCTGATTACGGGTATGATCGTTTATTTGATCGCTTATAAATTGTGCATTAATGATGCCTACTAGATATTGTTGACTGGTATCGGGAAGGGGGCAAGCATATAAGATATAGGGCGTATTTTGGTGACGAATAAGTCCCGAAGAATATCCTTTTTGTAGGGTATCTACTAACGAAAAGGTCTGGATATTGTGTTGTAGAAGGGCGTTTAGCGACTTATTTTTTTTGAGGTGTTGAAAAGCGACTTCCTGTTCATTATTCGTAATATACACTCCTTCCAAAAAATCTTCTTGTCGAAGGAGGTTTTGTACCATCATGTCAAATGACTTCGTTGGGTAGGGGAGCTTACTGGTATAGTAAATTCCGCTTTCAATTCTACTTAGTTCCTCATCAAACGTTTGATTGAGTTGCGATAAAAATTTTTCGTTTTCTAAGGTAATCTTTTCTTTCACCTTACTTTTAGAGAGTAAGGAAATGGCAGCAATAGCGGTAGAGAGATTATTATTGTTGAGTAGGTAAATAGATAAGCCACTCAAGATCAACGAGAGTGCTGTGATTAATAAAATAGGAGTTAGGTATTTGTAGAGGATTTTCTTAGTGAAGTTGCTGAAAATCATTTGGAGTCTTAGTTTTTGGAGAACAAGGCGCGGCTATCTTATCTCTATTTAATAAATAATAGAGATAAGGAAAAGGTGTTTACAAGGTATGATGAGTTGAATGGTAGTACCTGTAAAATTACTACATGAATTACGCCAAGTTCAAAAGCTTGCTTAAAAGCTTGTTTCTTATTCCTCAACAGGAGGAATAACGACTTCCTTTGAAATTTTAAAAAACTCTTTGAAGCATTTGGCAGTTAGAATCGCGTCTTCTAATGCATTATGTTGATCTCCTTCCCGCTCAAACCCAAAAAACTTAGAAGTGGCATCTAGGCTGAGAGATTTGGGAACCCACTCGCCATTATTTTTGAGAATTTTGTAAACGAAGTAGGAGAGGGTATGTAGGTCTAGGAGTTTATAGGAATAAGGCCAATCTAGTTTTTCATCAAGGTAGGCAAATTTGAGAAAGTTGATGTCGTTAATAACACTTTGACCACACATAATAATATCGCGTAAATTGCGCGATTTGGCAAATTCGTTAGTGGGTGTTTTTCGACCTAATGTATCGCGGATCCATTTTTCAAATTCAGGAATGACATCATAAATCATGGGAGCATCTTTGAGCGATTCACGACTTAACCCATGTACTTGTTCTGCCATAATTGAAAAGGCTTCTTCGTTTTGTGGGTAAACATTAGTAAGGTATTGTGATTTTTCATTCCATTGGTTGTCGTAAAGGACGGCTCCTACTTGAATAATATCGTGATAGGCGGGGTCGGGGCCGGTCATTTCGAGATCCATGACTAAAAAGGGCATAGTTGAGATGTTTAAGTATATAATTTAGAAGCGGTCTATACCTGCCTTAGCTGTTCCAACAACCATCGTTTTTCAGTAACTACCCTCGTATTTTCTAGTTCTACTTTAAGTGCTGCGATTTGTTGTTTTTCAGAAGGCAATAGTTTGCTTATTGCGGTCAGAAAGTTAAGAAAATTACGGATACTTTCGATAAAGGTAGGAGAAATTAGTTCTTTTTTACTATGAATAAATACACGTAGGCTATTGATGAGGTTGTCGCGGGCATCTATCTCATCTAATTCGTGATAAATTTGGAGTAATATTTTTCGCGCACCTATTTTGTAGAAGATGTCTGTAAACTCAGCTTGATAAAGCAATTGGATAGATGCATTGTATTTTTTTTGGTAGAAATAGAGATGGGCTTTAGAGTAATGATATACATCTGTTTGTTGACTAGTGGGGAGATGATGTATAAACGTTTCAATAAATGACTCGACCCATTCCAATGCTCCAAGCCGTAACGCGGAAGTGACCGCATTTTTAAAGTTCCCAATACTAATATTGGTATCTCTATCAATGACTAAGTTGTTTAATTCGCTTTTAAATATGTCGAGCCATTCTTGGAGGTAGTGTTCTTGTCCTTGATTGATTTGGGCAATACAGTAATTGCGAGCAAAGATGGTCAGTGCGCGTAAATCGTTGGTGCTTATTTCGGATGTGTTTTCTTGAAGTGCTTTTTTTAGTGCTTGAAAATAGGGAGAAGCGTTCTCGTTGTTTATCATTTGTAGCATGTTGGCATACATACTAATGAGGGGCGGTACATGCTCTTTTGTTTCGAGATGTTCTAAAATAGTGGAGATAAATGAGGGTTCAAAATCAAATTGAACGACTTTGCTGTGGTTCAGTATCAGCCCGCTTATATGTAGTTTGCTCAAAAAATAATAATGCTCCAGTGTCTCATCTATATGTTGAAGAATTTGATTGTATTTTGGTGTGCGTACATCTTCTTTATTCAATACAAATGCAATTTGTGCTTGAAGACAAATCAAGTATTCATAATAAAAGAATTTCGCATCTTGATATTGTTTTTTGTTTTGCTGTTCCCTCAATGCTTTTAGCGAAGTATTAAAATGTTTTATGAGTCCTTTTTCTTCGTAGTAACGCAATAAATATAGATGGGACTGTCCTTGATCTTGGTTAAATAATTCATGAGCAAGAAATTGTTCACACAGTTTAAAAAGGGTAGAAGAAAGTCGTCTCCATTTCGCATCATTATAGGTTACTTTCCCAAAAAGCTTTTGATAGATTTTTTCTTTAGTGGCTTGTTTGCTCTCAAAAGTAGGATGGTATCGAATTAACAAATTGAGAAGTATAACAGGTTGTTTTTGCTCATTGAAGTAAGGGGAAGTGATAAATTTTTGCAAACGTTTTAGTTGCTTTTTATCTAGTGATTGAAGGAATATAATCAGTTTCGTATCGCGCATATCCACTTTTTTTCAAAAAAAACAATAGTAAAAAATACAAAAATGAACGGACAATCGTACAAAATGCTAATTGTAGATGTCGTAATATAATAGTATTTTGTAATTAGATTGCGAATACTATGCTTTTTCCAATGATCCCTCTTTTTTTACCTATAAAATCATCTATTATGTACATTCAAAATCATTTAATAAAGACAAGCATAGCAACCCTACTATGTTTGATGTTTTCTACGATCATTTTGGCTCAAAATGCTACGGTCAAAATAACGCAGCAAGCCACTATGAATACTACTATGAGTGATTGTTCGAACCCACTTAGCCCACAAGTAAAAGTAGTTAGCAACCAATTGAGAATGAATTGGTTGAGTTTTGTAGAGAAGGCTTCTTTTACCGTCTATTACCGCCCTGTTTATAGCGAGAAGGCAAGTTCTTTTAAAAAACTTAAAGAAGTAGCACAAAACGTAGCTTATGTGCCAGTTCCTAAATGGGGTAATGGGATAACAGCACATACTTACCGTATTGTTTGTAATTGTAGTACTACCAGTAGAAGTTCAGGAATGCATATTACCATTAAGCCACAAAGTTTGGTAAATGGGGCTACTGTACAAGTAGAAACCGATTCAGATATTATTATTGATGATCCTGATACTAAAACACTTAAAGAACCTAAATTTAAGAGCAATCAACCAAGTAGAAGAACACCTCCCAAACGGCTTAAACTATACAAAATAAAGGATTAATGGCTCACTAAATTCTTTACCTCTTCTTTTTGAAAGGGCAAATAGGCAATCGCTTATTTGCCCTTTTTTCATGCAACAAACCCCAAAAAAACTAATTGAGAAGGCTGTTATTCCGAAGTAACTTAGTACCAGAAAGCAACACAAACTGCTTCTTTTTATCACCCATTATTCATTCACATTTTAAATTTCAAAACCATGTTACTTACAACAATCAATCAGTTTCCAACTAGTTGTCAAAACAAAACCAATTTAATTAACCGAGTAAATAATACTCAAAAATTCAAAACCATGTTAGTATCAAAAATTAAATTATTATGCGTAGCAATGATCGCTTGTTTCATCAGCATCTCTTTCAACACAACAAGCACCGCCAACAATGGCAATGCCAACCCCGAATTACCCGCAGCCGTACTCAAAGCCGTAGAAGGATACGCTTGGGTTGCACGTCACGGAATGACTGGAAGTAGCTATCAATCTTACTTCAATTCTTACACCAACAAAGGGTATCGTTTGGTACATGTTAACGGATACACTGTTAGTGGAAAAGCACGCTTTACTGCCATCTGGGCAAAAAAATCAGGAGGAGCCTATGTTGCCCGTCACGGAATGAGTGCTACAAAGTACCAGTCAGAATTTAATAAGTGGACAAAAAAAGGATACCGACTTACCTGCATCAGTGGATACGAAGAAGGAGGACAAGCACGATACGCAGCTATCTTTGAAAAGAAGAGTGGAGCAGGATGGTACGCCTACCACGGAATGTCTAGCTCCAAACTATTTTCTAAAAACAACGAACTACGCGCCAAAGGATATGCCCCTACCTTTGTAGATGGATACACCGTAAATGGGAAAGCTTACTTTGCAGCAATTTGGGTAAAAGGAGCCAATAACAAAATCGAATTACGTATGAATCAAACCAGTTCGCAGTACCAAGCGACATTCAATGCTTGCACTCGACAAGGATACCGACCAGTAACAGTAAGTGCTTATAAAGTAGGTGGAACGATTCGCTACGTTTCACTATTCGTCAAAAAATCAGGATCAGCCTTTTACGCTTATCACGGATTGACCTCTTCTAGCTATCAAAGCAAGTTCAACTCGCTTACAAAGAAAGGTTTTAAATTGAAATATGTGAATGGTTGTGGGACAGGAAGCGATGCTCGCTACGCAGCGATTTTTGAG
>JAHDCM010000242.1 GCA_020629895.1 Bacteroidota bacterium | reverse complement strand
TATTTGATCAATTTATTTTCTCATCTTTACTTGTTGTAAATTCTTCTTCTTCATCGTCTTCCATCCCTGCTATTTCAAATACAATACGCCGCGCATTTTTATAACGCGGGTCGGAACATCCACTAAGCTTTCCATGTAACCAAGCAAAAAAGTCGAAATAATCTAAGGAGGCAAGCTCCAAGTCATTTTCGATTAGGCTAGTTAGTTTGATATAAAAGCAGATATATTCTTCCTGTAATTGTTTGGCCTTTTGCGTATTAACTGCTCTATTTAGAAAATGTATCAAGGCAGCTTCTAACTCGTAATAGTGATCATTTTTTTTGAGATACCGAACAGTAGATTGGCTCATGTGGTCGAGTAATAAGGTATGATCTAGCTCAAATAGGATGATTAACCGTACCATCCGAGCAGAGGCATAAATATCTTTTCGTACTCCTATTTCTTTGCTATTGATTAACAAGTTAACCCAGTCAAGTGCTTGTTCAAACATACCTTTTGTAAAGAGTAGATTTGTAATTCCTTTTTGAAACACCAGGAACCATTCTGGACTGATTCTATTCCCATATTTCTTCAATCCTTTTTCAATAGCAGGCACTAGTTCTAATGCTTTTTCTGTCTCACTCATAAACATTAGATAAGCCAACTCATTACTATAAATTGCCAAAAACTTTTTTTGCTCCAATGCAATATCATTACCTGTTTTGATCTGCCTAATGACTTCTATGTATTTATAATCTTCCAAATAACGCAAATACCGACTTCTAATCAGTAGATTATTAATGCAGGCTAGGTAAGGTGCTTTTTTAGCTTCTTTAAAATGGGCGTAATCATCCCACACCTTCACTGCTTTTAAACAGAAATGGTGTGCTTTTTCAAAATCTCGCCTCATGAGATTATAAATACTCATGATAGAATAGAAATGTAGTTTTGAGGAAAAGGTAATAGTATTTTCTTCTTTAAGAATAGGATGCTCAACAATAACCTTAATTTCTTGTTCTTGCTTCTCGTTACGTATTCTCATCCCTCTTTTGGCCAGCGCATACATTTGGCATTTTAGTTTGAGGAAGAGTTCTTCTTGATGAATGGTTTTTAATAAGGCATCTCTTTCTTCAAGTATTTTATCCAGTTTATCAGGTAAGTTTTCGGTTTCATAATTGACCAAGATATCTACCTCTTGTTCAAATGCATTTAGTAATAGATAAAAATATTCGTATTTATAGGCTTGTCGTTTAATTTTACCAAGCATTTTTTGGCTTTGCCGATACAGTCCTTTTTTAGCAAGAATACGGCTTTGGCTCAACTGATGCATAATCGTTTGTTCAACTGATTTATCAGTATCGTAAGCTTCTAAAGAACGGAGGAGTGAATTGTAGAGGTAATTTTTGGTAATCGAGAAATTTTTGGTGAATCCGTCTTCCTCAAACTGCTTTTTCAAGCTAATTTCATCGTACAATTTTTGTTTATCTATCGCATTAAATAGGCGAACATAATTATTATTGGTTCCCTGTTGCTTTGTATGCAATGAAAAGTATCGTTTTTCTCCCTTTTTTAGTGTTTTTACTAAGTCAAATAAATCAGTAGAAACCTTCATAACACGAATATTACCCAAAAAACAACTGATTGGTTGTCAGGCATTAATAAAACAGGATACTACAAAAATTAGGACTTACAAACCTAAAAGTACAACAAAAAATAATTTCCTACAAACTTTGCTTTACTGTATCTTGCAAACAAAATTAAAAATATCATTCATATAATTTATTTAACTCACTATAAACTCTATTTGCTAATAATGTGATTCTGTAAAACCTTCATTAATCAGCTATATATTTGATGCATGGTAAATTAAGAATGGTCCCCCTACTTGTTTTTGGCTTTTACTTTCTTTAAAGAAGTTTTTAGAATGTTTTATCTTATCAACATTGTTCTATAGTATCTTTGACCAATACTTCTTAATTTCCATGCATTTTTTTTATTGTTTTATCTCCTCATGTAATTGATAACTTGCCGGATTTAATCCTTCCACCACTTTTCCTTTAATAAATAATTTGTGTGTTTTATCAAGCGTATTGGCTCGGAATGTGATTGTTCGAAAGAACTCGCCTGGATTATTACGTGAATCATAAATGAGGTGAATTGATGCCGTTTCTCCTGGCGGAATCGGAGTCACTGGCCAATACACATCTGTACAATCACACGATGCCCAAGCCCCTTCGATAATTAACGGCATGGTACCTGTATTTTGAAAAACAAAATGGTAAGGAATTTTCGTCTTTGTAGGCACTTCCCCAAAATCCATTTCGTAATTGCTAAATTTTAAAATTGGGGCCTGCACATTTACCTGCCCCGCTGCGTTTTTCGTATAGGTAGGACTTGTAGTAGCAGGAGTTTGGGGAGGCGGGGCTGGTTGTTGAACTTGGGGAATATTGGAAGTTTGTGGCTTCGGATTTGCTCCTGGAGGAGTTGGAACAGCAATCGGTTTACCACCAATTTGAATATTGGGACGGCTACTTTGTGCTTCAACAAGCATTGTATTTACTAGAAATAGTACTAGTATTAAAATAGTAATCTTTTTCATTTTTGTTGTTTAAAGAGGGAAGGATAAAAGTAGGATACACTTTCTATTAATATGGATCAACATTTATCTGCACAATAACCGATTTAAAATCTTTATGCTGCTTTAAATGTTCGACCACTTTACGTATCCATTGCTTGCCTTGTGCAATTTCTTTGCCTGAACGCCCTAATTTAATCAATATTTGACGAATATGGTATCTTCTTATAAAAGAAACAAGCGGAACAGTAGGGCCAAGTAATTGTTCCCCAAACATTTGCCGCAGCGTTTTTGCCACATAAAAAGAAGCCCGATTTACCTTCTCCTTATCTTTATGCTTCAAATCTACTTGTATCATTCGATAAAAAGGAGGATAATCTAAACGAAGGCGACTATGCATTTCGCTATTAATAAAAGCGGGATAATCCTGGTTTAACATAAACTGTAATACTGGATAATCCATATTATTAGATTGTATAATGACTCGCCCTTGCTTCTGCCTACGCCCTGCTCGTCCACTCACCTGCATCATCAATTGAAAGCCTCGTTCAGAGGCTCTAAAATCGGGAAAACTCAACAGTTGGTCAGCACTTAAAATGCCCACCAAACTCACATTATCAAAATCCAATCCTTTGGTTACCATCTGTGTACCAATTAAAATTTGGATTTTTTGATCTTGAAATGCCTCTAATGTTTTTTCAAATCCTTTTTTACTACGCGCAGTTTCCAAGTCCAAGCGACCTGTTTTTACACCAGGTAAAAACAACTGAATCTCCTCCTCTATTTTCTCCGTACCAAATCCAGCGATCCGCAAATCCGTTCCGCCACACTCATCACATTTTTTATACAATGGATGCCTAAAACCACAATAATGACAACGCAGTTCTTTGGCGTACTTGTGATAAGTGAGACTCACATCACATTGGACACAATACGGAATCCAAGAACAATCTCCACAAATAAAATAAGGCGCGTAGCCCCTACGATTTTGAAACAATATTACCTGCTCTCCAAGTTCTAAGGCTTGCTGTATTGCCTTCAATAAATAATTCGAAAACAAAGACCGCACTTCTTTTTGAAGAGCCGCTTCTCGCATATCAACAAGGTCAATAACAGGTAATTTCACTCCTCCATACCGTTCTGTCAATCGCACAATACCATACTTATGAAGTTTCGTCGCATTAAAATGCGTTTCTAAAGAAGGAGTAGCAGAACCCAATATCGTTTTCGCTTTAAACAAATGCGCCAAATAAATAGCTGTGTCGCGTGCATGATAACGAGGAGCAGGGTCATACTGCTTAAAAGAATGATCATGTTCTTCATCAACAATCACCAATCCCAAATCGACAAAAGGCAGAAAAACACCCGATCTAGCTCCGACCACTACTTTATACTCTCCAAGCAGTACTTTTTGCCAAATTTCGATCCGTTCTTGGTCATTAAATTTAGAGTGATACACACCAATCTGATGGCCAAATACTTTCCTTAAACGACCAATCATTTGTGTGGTCAGCGCAATTTCGGGCAGCAAATACAACACTTGTTTTCCTTGTTGAATATACTCCTCAATCAATTGCATATAAAGCTGTGTCTTGCCGCTAGAGGTAACACCAAATAAGGTAACGACTGGCTTCTCCAACAATTCTGCTTTCAACTGATCATAAGCTGTTTGTTGTGTCGAACTTAGTTCATAAGCAATCACCTCCTCGGCTGCTGCCGCTTCTTCCATTCGGCTCACCTGCCGTTTCTCCTCTAAAAAAATACCCTTATCTCTCAAACTTTTGAAATGTCCTGAAGAAGCACCCGCCTTATCCAATAATTCCTTTTTCTTCAGCCAGCCCTTATTCTTTCCGCCCGTCAATTGCATATAAGCCATCAACACCGCTAGTTGTTTGGCCGCTCTTTTTTCGAGTTGTTCAAACAAATCTTTTAAAGCCGCTTCTGCCTGATAAGTTTCGTGCAAAGCCACATAACTACTCAATTTAGGTTTATAGCGTTCCACCAACTCCTCCTTGACCAAGATAACCCCTTTTTCCAATAGCCCTTTAATCACGTAAAAAACCTGCTTGAGTTGCAAAATTTCACGCGCATCCTCAATCGTAATCTCATTTTGAATTGTCAGTGCTTCTGCAATTAGATACTCGCGTTCATTGAGCAATGAAAAATCATCATCAAAATTGGGATGCAACAATAGTAACGTTTCACTCGACAACTTAAAAGCAGAAGGCAAACCTGCCGCCATCACCTCCCCCTTTGTACACATATAATAGTTCGCAATCCACTGCCAAAGTGCCAGATGAGTTGTCGTAATAATCGGTTCCTCATCCAATATATTTAAAACAGGTTTGGTTTTATAACCTAGTGGCCCCGTTTCATAAATTTTTTCAACAATTCCTGCATATACGCGTTTAGCACCGAACTGTACCTCTACCCGTTTACCGATCACCAACTTTTCCTTCAAATCCGCTGGCACCTCAAAGGTATAAGTATCACTTACTGCCAAAGGCAAAATAATATCCGCATACGTTTTTACCATACTCTATATTTGTGGTCAATGCATCCGATCTCCTCGCACCTCCAACTTATCCATAATCTCCTCCTCATACGCCAACCACTCTTCCCAACGCGCCTTCACCCGTTCTTTTCCCATATACGTGCGCGCCAAATTGAGAAACAAGGTATAATGTGCCGCCTCAGCCACCATCAGTTGATAATAAAACTTACTTAGCTCTTCATCACCTATTTCCTTCCACAATAACTTAAACCGTTCACAACTACGCGCCTCTATCAAACCCGCCATCAACAACTTATCCATGAGTTGTTCTTCTCTGCTTCCTCCCTTTTTGATAAACTTCAACAAAAAACCCACATACTCATCCTTTCGCTGACGGCCCAATTTTAAATTGCGTTTTTTGAGTTCTCGCAATACCATTCGAAAATGCCCCCACTCTTCGGTAACAATAGGAGCCAATTCCTCTACTAATTCCTCATGATCGGGATATTGTTGGATTAATGAAATACAGGTAGAAGCCGCTTTTTGTTCGCAATAAGCATGATCGGTCAATATTTCTTCCAGACTTTTTTCGGCCAAATTGACCCAACGCGGATCAGTAGGCAATTGTAGTTTTAATACGGTAGACATTTTTTTGCTTTTATATTCCCTGTAAAATTACATCTTTTCATTCGAAATAAGCATGATTTTTAGTGCAATCATGCTGTTTTTATAAACATTTTTCCACTACAAAAGAAGCGTATCACACTAAGCTAAATGCCTCATCCTATCATCTATTACCCAATTATTATTACTTGGGCGTGTCCTTTTTTCGCCTTGCTCGTCGATGCGCCCACGCATCAACAAGTACAAGGCGAAAAAAGGTCGGGCTATCCGCTTGTAGTTGCTTCATAGCTGCTAGTTCAGCTTATGTCTAGCAGTGTCTTCCTTCGTCAGCCCTGCTAGTCATTGCTTCACAAAAGCAGCCATTTCAGCAAGCTACCGCTACTATCCCTCACGCGGTA
>JAHDCM010000241.1:4540-6117 GCA_020629895.1 Bacteroidota bacterium | reverse complement strand
AAAGAAATACGCCCATTATATACGGATGCTATTTATCAAGAAGCCTTGAAACGCTTTGGTATTGCTGCCAATAAGGTAACTGATTTGGGGGGCTTTGAAAGTTATGTGTATGCCTATACACGGGCAGACAAGGAGTACATTTTGAAAGTGGCCCATACCTTACATCGAACGGGTGACTATTTGTTGGGGGAGTTGGAGTTTGTGAACCACTTGGTAGCGGGTGGTGTCAATACGGCTCGTGCGATTCCTTCTTTGGAGGGGAGATTGGTGGAGGAAATTCCTGCGCAAGCGGGTTCTTTTTGGGCATATTCGTTTGAAAAGGTACCGGGAAAAGCTGTAAAAAAGGAAGAAATTGGGCCAGAAATGATTTATGAATTGGGGAAATTGACAGCTAAGATGCATCGCCTTACTCAAAGTTTTACTCCATCAAAACCCATATACAAACGTAGCGATTGGTTTGCTGATCGCATTTATGATCTAGCGGCTTTTTTCCCTAAAGAGGAATCCCTTTTTTTAGAGAAGAGCTTGACTTTATTGGAGCGAATAAAGGGACAGGTTAAAGAGATAGGTAATTATGGGTTGATTCATGGGGACTTGCATTATGGCAACTTTTTTTGGGATGAGCAGACGGTGTACCCCTTTGATTTTGATGATTGTGAGTATAACTTTTTTGTCAACGATATTGCGGTGACACTGTACTATTCGCTTAATGCTAGTGCGCCTGATAAACGATGGGAGTTTTCGGATATGTTTCTAACAAACTATTTAAAAGGCTATGAAACAGCATTTAGGCTTTCCAAAGAACAGCTTGCATTGATTCCTGATTTTATGCGTATCCGTCATTTGGTGATGTACACGATTCGTTATGACATGTTTGAAAGTGATCAAATTCCTCCTGATCATCAAAAAAAGATGGATGAAATCAAAGCTTTATTGATGCGTGATGGGGATGTCCGAGACCCATTGTAAAATAGAAGTATAAATTTATGCCTACTGGTCAAGATATTTCGTATTTAGGGATAAAACATGTATTATTATGCTGAGAACTAATAATATACCAATACGTCTTTTTTCATGCGCTTTCAACTTTATTGTCGTTTAAACGATGCTGTTGATGTTTATCATAAAAAATTGCTACAACAGCTTAGTGAGCAGTTTGCTTGTGATTACTTGAAAAAACAGGAGTTGCCTGTACATTTCAAGCTCAAAAGTGATCATGAAATAAATGCTGCTCAATTGGCAGAACTTCAATCTTTATTAGAACGTTTTACTTTCCCGCTATCTCCTAGCCCTGTTTATCTTCAAGATATTGATTTATTTTCTTCACAAGCTATTTTCGCGAATATTCAACTTTCTCCTACTGCCCAAATCATTTATCAAGACTTTTTGGCTCGTTGTTCTCAATTAGAATGGTTGACCTTTAAATCATTTGAAAATCCCATTCAGCATTTCCATTATTTACTTGCTTACCAATATCCATTAAACCAGGGAAGATCTATTGTTGATTTTTTGAAACCGCGCGTGCAGTTTTTAGAAGCTAGTTTTGATAATATTACACTTTCCATTTTTGAAGAAAA
>JAHDCM010000241.1:0-4440 GCA_020629895.1 Bacteroidota bacterium | reverse complement strand
GTAACAATGAGCGTGCCTCTTCATAATTATCTTCAAAGATAGCGGCACGGGTTTGCATTAAGTAATAACGATTACCTACTTGCCATACATGGTTAATATGTTTGGGACGATCATAAATTTGCTTGGAAATAGCCTCCATTTGTTCTTTGTAACCACTAGCAGTGGCCGCATCTACAAATTGAAATTCGGTTAGTTTAAAATCGGGGTACATATTGCCATTAATGGCTTTACTAATACGATAGACACTTTCCCACACTTCTACTGGTTCTAATACGACCATTCCTTTTCTCGTTTTCATTGTCCACTTGTGATTTTTCGATACATTGACATAATATTGATCTTGTATTAACCCGTCTTCATAGCCGTAACGGTTATCTTTACTATTGATTTTTACAGGCTCAAAGTCATATAAGGTCAATGCCTTCGTCATTCTCAAAAAATCTTTTGTCGGCTGAATAGTTGGCCCGTCTTTCTGTAATAGAAGGGTTTGGGACAAATCCTTAGTTCCTGTTTTTTCTGCTGGTTTAACAACAGGAGGTTCAGCAGGTTTCTGAACGGTATTTGCGTTGTTTTTTGCAGTAGAAGAAATTGCAGTGTTTGGTACTGTCTGTTCTATCTCCTCACTTTGACAAGCGATCATGCTGCCTAATAATAGTCCAAAAAATAAGGTTCGATTAATCATGTCATTAAATTACTTAATTGGTTGCTTTTTTTCAAATAAGGCATCTTGTAAATAACTGTTAGTTATTGTTTAATTTTAATCCTTTATAAAACAACCATTTTTACTTTTTTCTCGTTTCATTAAGTAGGGTAAAAAGATATTTTTGAATTCTCAACTACACGTTTTTATTATTTACTCCTCTTTTTTTAATCTTTTAGCTCCCAAAACAGCCAAAAGATTAACGACAAAAAACCCATCTAATTTATCCATAACTCACTTACTATCAGTATTTTATTTTCAAAAAAAGACAAAAAAAGGGCTAAAAAAATCGTGATAACCCCTTTTTTTTGTACTTCTTAAAATGAAGATATTGACGTAATATTACTTTATAAATCTTGTTGAGTACAAGCTCCTGTAAAAACACTTACCTAAAAAGTAAAAGCGTATGAAGACCACAACCCTCAACAAAATAGTTTGCACTTGTTTATTTTTATTTATAGGCCAATATGTATTTGCTCAGGCAGGTAGAACTAGTCCAGAGTTAGAATTAGACATTCGACAAGTTCGTTCCTGCTCTGAAGAGCGATGTTTTGAGCCTATTGATGAAGAAGATCCGAATTCAGATACTGCTGATAAAGAAATTGTATTCCACATGCGTCCTAGCGGTTTGGAAGTAGAAAAGCTAGAATCTATTACTTTCACATCACAATATATAGGACTTGACGAATATTCTGAGATTTGGCTATTAGAAATCCAGAGTATTCCTTCCGAAAATATTATGGTAACAAACTTAGGATCAGATAGATATGCAGTAACAGTTTTTTATACTGATATAGAAGGTGGAGAACAACGAGAAGGCACTGAGGCAACTAGTTTACCCATTACTACCAAACGAACTGCCAGTACTAAAACAGAAGGGCCAGGTAAAGGCTTGAGCAGTACAGGTTGTTATCGTATTTTGGTAGAAGATGCTTATGCCATTGTTGATGGACGCAGGATTGAACTCCAAGCTAAAAGTGCGATGTTAGGTGATTGTAACTCAACAGGATTATCGCCAATTAACAAATCAGAATTGGTGATTAAATCATATCCTAACCCTGCGCAAAACACGATTAATATCGAGTTTAATCAACGTCCAACTGCGAATATAGTTGTGACAGATATTACAGGACAAGCCTTTGTTCGCACACAACGTACTACTGTTGATGGAAAAGTAGTCAGAGTACCATTGACCCATCTACCAAATGGCATGTATGTCATTCATGTAGAAACGAGCAAATCTATCGTGCAACAACGTTTTGTGGTTGCTAGATAATAATTGATTAATTAATGCTGTAAATATGAAGCCACCTTTTAGGTGGCTTTTTTTATTTTAACTTACTAACTCCTCTAATTTACGGGCTGCCCACGAACGATAAGGTAAATGTTCTAATTCTTCAAAACGATTTTGCAAAGAGCTTAAATCTCTTTCGGTAATCGGCTGTAATTTTGCCTTAAATAAATGGCGGGAGAAGTTGATTAAATTCAGGTACGATTTTCGAAAATCTTGTGTAAACGTTCTATTACGCCGAATAAACACACTAAATGCGTCAAAAAAGTTAAGTAATAACATATCATAAGCGGCTAACTCAAAATAGCCTTTCATCTGTAATACCTTCGCTCGTAGTTTATCATAGTCATCCTTAAAATCTACCTCTTGTAATAAATCCAGTGCCTCTTCAAAATCCCCCTTATTCACAGCCACTTCCGCCAACGATAAGGTCTTTGCATTTGCCCGAACATCTGCTTTTAGATAAGGGGTATAAGTAGCAATAAACCCATCAATCCAGTCAAACTCCTTGAGTGTACAAGCCACATTGACGATATTATTATAATCAATATGATCCAACGTATCATACTTTAATAATAATTTGGTATCTAAACCAAACTGATACCACTCAAACACTTCTTCTAAATAATGCGTTTCTCCATTATCATAAACCGTGAGGCAATAATTGATCATCAAAATATAAAACTCCGACTGTTCATCATCTCCAAAAATATCGCGTTTCGTTCTCAAAATTTCCTTGAGGCGATGATATTTATCTTCATTAAAATCCTGAATGAGATCATTGTACAATTGGTAGGATTCGAAAAGTAAGTTATCAGTAAAAGGAGCTTGGCTGGTAATGGCTTTTATTTCATCCATCAACAACACTTTGTATGGCTTCTTATTGGCAAAAATCCCTTCTCGATTTGCTATTTCGCATACATACTGCAACTTCGCAATAAAATAAAACCGATCTAAGTTATTCATCGCATGCTCCAAATCATCGACCGAACTACTAATACGCTCGGCTGTTCGATGTGCTAGTAGCAAGTGGTGAAGGCGAAATTGATGGTAATAATAAAACATATCCTTCTTCCCATAAGCTTCCAAACGATCCATTTGTCGATTGCTGGTTGTCAAAAAGGGCTGTTCCGTTTTGCGAATACTCAAATTTCGCAACAACAAATAATCGCGATCTATGGGTTGACTTTGTACTTCTTTCCACACCAAATAATCTTCCAAATGCTTTTTCAAATCCGACATCACATAAGCCAATCCTCTTGCCCCTCCCTCCTTTCCGATTATTTTTTTCGAAACGACTTCTTTGGCTAATCGAGACGAATTATAATCAGGAAAATATCGGGCGATATACTCTGTTAACTTTATAACTCGCTGGTTTTTGTTGAAAAAGGGCGTCTTCACATAACGTACAAATTCATTCAACTCCTGCTTATTCAGGCCCTTAAACAATGCTATGAGTTGGCTTTTAAACATGAACTACTTGATACTTTATTGGTATAAATTTATTAAAATTGCGACATTTATCTGCATCAAACATTAAAAAAATTATACTTGGACACATATTCATCACTCAAACAGCTCTTATCCAATTACGATATAGGCACCATTCATACCATAAAAGACAGTAGCCACGGCTATACCAACATTAATTATCAAGTAATGACCCAAACGGGAAATTATTTTTTAAGAAACTACCAGTATAAAGATCAAAAAGCCATTTCCTACGAACTTTTATTGATGACACATTTACAACAACATCAATTCCCAACCGCCTACCCTATTCCTAGAAACGATGGGCAGTACATGACACTCTCCGAGCAGGGCAACCTAGTTTTATACGAATTTATCGAAGGGAAGCAACCTCCTATTAGCCTTGAAAATATCACCCAAATTGCCCACCTTATCGGCCAGCTTCACCTACTGCCCAAGCACCCACAACTTCATCGACCCAATGAATTAGGACTGCCTGCCTGCTTACATTTAATCCAACAATTTCCCGATGCTCCTTTCCAGTTACCCGAACTATTTGAAAAATTCACAAAGCACACTCATTGGCTTCAAAGCTTTCTATCTCAAGAGCTTCCCACAGGATTGATTCATGGAGATGCCTTTCCCGACAATACAATTTTAAGCCCCACAGGTCAACTATTTCTCATTGATTTTGAAGAAACCGCCACCGATGCCTTACTCATTGATGTAGCTATGACCATCAATGGTTTTTGCTTTATCGACAACCTATTTCAGCCTGAACTTAGCCATCATTTAACCCAAGCCTATCAGCAAATCCGTCCACTCACGCCACTCGAAACCGAGCTACTCCCCTGCTATATTTTATGGACGGCACATATTATGCTGGCTTGGCATTTAGAATTCGACCTCATCTACAAAGGCAAACCACGACAACATAAAAGGGCTTTGGAATTGATGGAACGTATTACAAAAGGGATTG
>JAHDCM010000240.1 GCA_020629895.1 Bacteroidota bacterium | reverse complement strand
TTTGCCTGCTCCATTTAAGAATAACATCAACGAAACGGATAAGATAAACAAAGCGGGGACGGTGGTCATATAATCATCGGCAAGAAGTAAATGTCCCATCACAACAGCCAATAAAAAGTGAATGGTCATAAAAAATCCTGCTAGGCGTACTTTGTAGCCAAGTACCCATAAGATGCCGCAGGTAAATTGAAAACTAACGGAAATAATGGCACAAAAATAGGCAAGCGGAAAACCTAATTTTTCTAAATAGCCTGCATAGTCCATCATACGATCATAACTGAACAGGTTATCTTGGCTCAGAAAAATGAGATGTAAGCCAAAGACAATGCGTACAAAAAAAGTCCCATAGCCTTTAATACGGTCTAATACTCGAAAAAGAAAGATGTCGCTCATAGGTGATGGATAGGAATAAGATCAAATTTACTAACTTTGACCACTATTAAAAAATTAATGATACTTATTTCATATCTATGCGCCCACTAAGTGATAAGCGAAAAGCTAAATTTGAAGAAATCATTAACCATCGGCAGCTCGATTTATGTATTATCTTGGAGAATGTGATTGACTCGCATAATATCGCTGCTAGTTTGCGTGCTTGTGATGCGGTGGGGGTGCAGGAAATCCACCTCATTCACGATAGTAGCCTTGATTATTGTAAGGTAGGACGCGATAATCCGATGCATCGCAAAAAAACGTCGGGACGGGTAGTCAAATGGGTGGATCTTCATTACCATGAGAGTACTACTGTGTGCCTTCAACAAATCAAACAACGGTATGATAAAATCTATACGACACATATCGGAGAACAAACGAAAACGCTTTATGAGCTTGATCTGACTGAATCGGTGGCACTTTTGTTTGGAAATGAGCGGACAGGTGTAACGGAGGAGGCTCTCGCACTTTGTGATGGTAATTTTATTATTCCGCAAGTGGGGATGGCGCAAAGTCTTAATATTTCAGTAGCTTGTGCAGTTTCGTTGTATGAAGCGTATCGCCAACGGATGGCTAAGGGTATGTATCAGTATCCTGCCACAACGTATCTGGAGCAACGGGCGGGTATTTTTGAAAAGTGGAAGGTACGGGATCAGCAACGGAGGAAATAGCAGAAAGACCGATGCCCTGAGTTTTTTTCTCAGCACAGCGGTCTCTCTATTTGCGCTCACAAACGACTTTTCAGCGATATAGTTTCTATTTATGGACGCTCTAAATGGCTAAAAAAGAAGCCACCTTCTCGTTCTGCATTTTCGTCAGAATCGGCTCCATGTACGGCATTTTCACCAATGCTTGTTGCATATAAAGCACGAATGGTACCTTCGGCCGCTTCGGCGGGGTTGGTAGCTCCGATTAAAGTACGGAAATCGGCTACGGCATTGTCTTTTTCAAGAATGGCAGCAACGATTGGCCCCGAACTCATAAAGTCTACTAATTCGCCATAAAAAGGACGTTCTTTGTGTACTTCATAAAAAGCACCTGCTTGTTCTTTGCTTAGACGTAAGTATTTCATGGCAATGATGCGGAAACCGCCTTCATTAATTTTTGCTAAGATGTTACCAATGTTATTTTGACGAACCGCATCGGGTTTAATCATGGTAAATGTTCTATTTCCAGCCATTTTTAATGGATTTTTTATGATAATGAATAAAAGAGTAAATAGATAAATACAAATCTATCACTGCACTTCAAAAAACGGTGCAAAAGTAGCATTTTGCAACGGGAAAACAAAACAATCTAAAACTCTGCAACCAACTCCTCTTCATACTTTGGTAATAAGCTCAATATTTTCTGCTTGGCTTCTTCTAAGGTACCAATATGTGAGCCTCCTGCGGCATTGAAATGCCCGCCTCCTGAAAAGTTTTCACGCGAAAAGGCATTGACCGAAAAATCGCCTTTTGAACGAAAAGAAATTTTGATTCGATCTTTTCCCTCTTTTAATAGAGCCACAAAGCGTACATTTCCCAAACTGAGGGGATAGTTCACTAAGCCCTCCGTATCTCCTGGTTGATGTTCAAATTTGCGAAAATCTTTGGATGATAAGTACATCAGAGCCGTTTTGTATTCGGGATAGACTGTCATCCGTTCACTCAAGCAAAAACCAACAAAACGAAGACGCGCTTCAGTCATTGAGTCAAAAATCTGCCCATTGATGTATTCGGCATCTGCACCTGCTTCTATCAAATGCCCTACAATACGATGTAGCCGTCCGTTGACATTAAACTTAAACCGTCCTGTATCTGAGCAAATACCTGCATACAAAGCGGTGGCTATTGCTTCGTTGATCTCCTGTTCTTCTCCTAACAACTCAATAAAATTATAGACTAATTCGGCTGCGGACGAAGCTGTTGGATCACTCACACCATAGTCCCAACAGTCAACGGGTTGTAAATGATGATCTAGCATCACCTTTGTTGCTGTTGATTTCTTTAGAATATCTTTTAGGGAATCTACTCGATTGGGATCGTTAAAATCCAATACAAAAATAAGATCTGCTGTTGCCAATGCCTCCTCACTTTCCTGATTTTCATCTCTTTCTGGAATCAAAATATCTTCTGATTCAGGAATAAAACCTAAAAAAGCGGGATAGATAGAGGGTAAGATGGGACTTACTTTGGTACCTTTCTTTTTCAAAAAATGATACAAACCCATTACTGAACCAATGGCATCTCCATCAGGACGGACATGCGCAATAATGGCTATGTGTTGGGACTTTTTTAATAATTCACGAACAATAGGAGCCGTTAGGTCTTTCATCATAGAACTTAAAATGTTAGTACAAGGTGGCAAAAATACAACTTACCCACCAACTTTCCTGCACCATCTACAAGTATATTGCCATTTTTTTGATCACTTTATGGAAATGGTATTATTTTAGTGAAGAAAAATAAGAATAAATTAAAAACCAACATAATCATACACTATGACCCGTTTTAAAAGCATTTCATTACTCATAATATGGATTGTAGGTTCCCTACTAGTAGGCTGTTCCTCCAATCCAGATACTGCATCTGATTCTAATCAAACGGTTAATAATGGCGTAGCTCAACAAGCTACTAATAATACGAATCAGCAAGCTACGAATAAAGGGGATAATAAAGCTGCGAACACTGCTAATACCAACAAACCGAATTTACCTAATAGCAATTCGACTTTACCCACTCGTGAAAAGCCAACAGGACCTTCACCTGCTAAGGCCGATCAAATCATTTTCCAAAACCATACTAGTGGGCAAGGCAACAAGCCTCAAATGGGCGACTATATCACCCTTCATCTGGAATACTATTCTCCTAAAGAAGAGGTGATTTATTCTTCTTATATTGGCTCTCCGAATAGCTTTGAATTACGCCCTTCTCTATTTAATGGCGTGTTAAATAAAGGGATCATGCAGATGGCTATTGGTGATAGTGCTAGTTTCTATGTTCCTGCCGACTCTATTTTCCAAAAAGAAATGCCTGCTTATATCAAAAGTGGCGAGAGCATTCGATATAGCATCAAACTTCTGGACATCAAAACTGCCGAGAAATATATCCAAGAAAAATCGGAAGAAGTAGCTAATGCTGCGGCGATGGATCAGCAAACGATTAGAACTTATTTGAAAGCGAATAAATTAGCTGCTAAAGAAACGAAAACAGGTTTGCGTTATATTATCGAAAAAGAAGGAAGTGGGGAGCCTGCTGGCACTGACATTCAAAAAGTAGAAGCCAAATATAAGTTGAGTACGCTTGAAACGAATATGGTGATTGAAGATACGGGTAACAAAAGTAAGAAACTCGTGATAAATCAACAGGTAAAAGGATTACGAGAAGCCTTAACGACTTTCCCTAAAGGAACTAAAGTGAAATTGATTGTTCCTTCTATCTTAGGACACGGCAATAAAGCCAGTGGCAGAATCCCTCCTGGTTCGGTATTGATTTATGACTTGGAGATTGTTGATTTTTAAGGAGGGATAGTACTACCTCTACACACTGAATAGACCGCAAACTAACATTTGCGGTCTATTCTCTCCCTACTCTACCTTATGCTTTGCCCTCAACACCTTTCCACCATCCAATATCACCACCTTTCCTGTCAAATCACCTCCTTGTTTATACATCACAATTCCTTCCCACTCCTCTTCACAACGATTCGTAACCGTCCCTCGTAGCTCCAACACCCCTCCTGACTCCACATAAATCCCTCCCCCTTTAGGCATACCTACGGTACACAAAATGGTTAGTTTTCCACCACTTCGGATCACAATATCTCCTCCAATATCTATGGTATGATTCCACACCGTTTCTTGATCAATTGCCACACTTGCCTCCTCTCGATACACACACCAATCAGGTTTAGTAATATTGCGTTGTGGTGAATTTTCGCGCGCCATATTATAATGTATTTTTCCCAACTGGCAAGGTGAATACGCATTTTGATACGCATTATAATCCATCACATTATTCGATACATTTTCTTTACAAGGCCCCGATTTCGTATAATTCCAACAATTCGGATGCTTAGGCGTATCCTTACAACCATCATGCATCCAACTATGACGCAGCCCTAGCGAATGCCCAATTTCATGATTAAACAAACCCGAAAAAAAGTTAGCCGTCGCATCTGCTCGATTCGACTGCTCCTTGTGTCGATCCATCATGTGAAAATAAGCCCCTCCTATTTTCGCCCAACGGCTCATTCCTGCTCCATCTGCTGTGGCGGGATAAGTTTTCGAACCAATACTATCTGGTGGATGTGCTAGGATAAACACATTAATGACTTCTTCTGGTCGTTTGGCGTACCGTTTATAGTGTGCCGACGAAAAAATACTTTGCCGACTCTTACTATTCCGATCTCGTTTATTAAAGAAAAACAATTCATTGTCCCGATGAAAATACACCCCTGTATCATTTGGATCTCCTTCCTCACCTGTAAGTACATATCGAAACCGAGTCGGCAAATTAGGGGTATTATTCCCTTTAGGTAAATGCATCTGATGGTTTTTTTCCAACCGCCAATTCGCATGTTTTACCAACTCTTTCGCAAATAACTCCCCTTCTTGTTGACTAAAATTATGCTGCTCCAAACTATCCGAAATAATATGAATATTTACACGCACATAACGCATCGGAAACTCATCCAAGCGCGCGCTGTCAGGCGCATAAGCCGCATAATCTTGACAAGCTCTTTTTAACGATACTTTCCCTTGTTCTAACTGTTCCTCCTCCAACCATTCTACCTCTTCTCCACTCACAAAAACAGGAATTAACCGCTTATTACAAGCAAAAAAGACCATGATAATAAATAACAAGCCTAGTAATTTAGCTTTCATATACAAAAAATTTGTGTACTACATACCTTTTGTCACAAAAGAAACCTATTTTTGTGAAAAAACGTACAACAATGAAAATCAATCAAATTTTAACCTTATCCGTTTTAGCATTGCTAATCATAGCTGCTTGTAGTTCAGGTCCTAGTACTGCTGACTTAGCTAAGGCAATCGAAACTGCTGAAGCAGCATTAACCAGTGATTCGCTTGACTTTAATAGTCCTGAAAGAAAGCAACATTATGAAACTGCTGTTAATAGCTATATAGATTATGCACAGGCTCTTCCCGAAGACCCTAAAACCCCCGACTACCTATTTAAAGCGGCAGAAATTCAACGTACACTCAAACAATTTCCAGAGGCGATCAAATCTTACAAGCAAATTTATGATAATCATGGCACCCATGCCAAAGCAGCTCAAAGCCTCTTTTTAATGGGTTTTAGTTACGAAAATGATCTCAAAGATTTAGATAAAGCTAAAGCTCTTTATGGTGAATTTATCGAAAAATTTCCGAAGCACGAATTAGCGGATGATGTGCAATTCTCTATTACCCATTTAGGAAAAACACCTGAAGAAATTATCAAGGAGTTTGAAAAAAATAAACCGCCTGTTAAAACCAAAAGCGATACAACCAAGCAAGAAGCTGCTCCAGCCGAAGAGGCTCCTAAAGGTGAAAAAGCGGCTCCTGCTGCCTCCCAACCATCTGCTAGTGCCACTCCCGCAAAAGTTCCTAGTAATAATCGTGTTAATAAAATTAATGTAAAAGTAGATCCTGCTAAGGCAAACTAATTAGCACGTTTCATCCAATTATTCAGCCACCCAATCAGCAT
>JAHDCM010000239.1 GCA_020629895.1 Bacteroidota bacterium | reverse complement strand
AGACCATAGTTACCAGTCAATAGAATTTTCTGTTTTTATTTGAGAGGTTATAGCCTCAAATATGGATTATAGACAGCCTCTCATAAACTGGTAACTATGGACTATGGACTGACAACTATTGACTTTATGAACCAATTCCCTCACCACCAACATAACGCCTTCGAATTTACCCGTATTCAATACCATTCAGGGGATTGGGATACTGACCAGCGGATGCCCTCCAATGTACTCAATTCTCTGATTGAATATACCTCCTTAAATATTGTTCAAAAAGAAAATATCGTTTCTCTAGATCGTTCCGATATTTTTGAGGCTCCTTTTTGCTATTTGAGTGGCCATAAATTGGTGCAGTTTTCGGATCAAGAAAATGCCAATTTTGAACGCTATATCAATAATGGGGGCTTTGTATTTGCCGATGATTGTAACCACGATATTGACGGTTTGTTTTCCCAATCTTTTGAACATCAGATGGAGCGTACTTTTGGGAAAGGCTGTCTCAAAAAAATTCCGAATACGCATCCCATTTACCATTCCTTTTTTCATTTTAAGGAAGGCCCACCGCCAACTTCTATTGAGTTGAATGGTTGGGGTGATGATATGGTACACGACTACTTAAAGGCGATTGAAATTGATGGACGTATTGCTGTTTTATATAGCAATAAGGATTATGGATGTGAGTGGGATTATGATTTTCGAAATAAGCGTTTCTTGGCAGAGGACAATACAAAATTTGCTGTGAATATTGTGTTATATGCGATGACTTCTTGAACTGTTTTTGAAAAAGATATAATAGAACCATGAGTAGTGAACAAGCCATTCAACAGGAAATTGATAAACTAAAACAATTACGACAAGAAGTAGGTAAAGTAATTGTTGGGCAGCAAGAGGTGATTGAACAGTTATTGATCAGCTTATTAGCAGGTGGTCATGCCTTACTCGAAGGAGTACCAGGACTTGCCAAAACCTTAATGGTGCGTTCTCTTGCACAGGCAATGGAGTTATCTTTCAATCGTATCCAGTTTACACCCGACCTCATGCCTTCCGATATTATTGGTACCGATATTTTACGCGAACAGGCCAATGGACAAAAGGGGTTTGAGTTTATTAAAGGCCCTATCTTTTCACATATCATTCTTGCCGACGAAATTAACCGCACGCCTCCCAAAACACAAGCGGCACTCCTAGAAGCAATGCAAGAATTTTCGGTCACTTATGGTGGTAAAAAATATGACTTAGCAAGACCCTTTTTTATCTTAGCCACCCAAAATCCTATTGAACAAGCAGGAACCTATCCCCTACCCGAAGCCCAATTGGATCGCTTCCTGCTCTATATCCAAATTGATTATCCTAACGAACAAGAAGAGTTCGACATTTTAAGTCAAACAACTGGTACTAAACAAGCAAGCATTCAGCCTGTTATTGATGGAAAAAGTATATTAAAACTGCAAGAATTGGTACGACAGGTGAGTATTAGTACGGATCTGATTCGTTATGTGAGTAGCCTTATTCGCGCAACACGTCCTACTACGACTAAGCTATCTACGATGAAGGAATGGATTAGCTGGGGAGCAGGGCCTAGAGCAGGACAAGCACTCATTTTGTGTAGTAAAGCGCGTGCTTTGATGAAAGGGCGTTTTGCGGTCATTCCAGAGGATATAAAGGCAATGGCGCACCCTGTTCTAAGACATCGCCTACTCATCAATTTTAAAGCGGAGTCGGAAAATGTGCAGGTAAATGAGGTCATTGATCATTTATTGGAGGAGGTGAGTTTGCCAAAAAAGAAATTTTAGTATTTTTTTCATACTCTTTAAATAGATTTTACAAACCTTACAAAGGTATCATTACCAGACACTTATCTCTACCACCTCCAATAATAACAATCTAAAATACAAAGGTATTTTTACTTTTTTGTATTTGCTCACCCTTCATTTCTACTCCATATTTGTATTGTTAATTTTATTGTTCCATTGTAGATCTACTCTTTTTATTCTCAGTTTAAGATAACACCTTTTCCTTCTTACTCATCTTCATCTATTAGATAGCTTTATTTAAAGCTAAGTGGAAAAGGTTTGTCTTTACTAGACAAACAGAGGAACATCACATCTTAAAAATTATTTAACATGAAATACTTTTTGAAGTTTTTAACGGTACTAATAGCATTTTCTTTTGCCGCTTGTGAGCAAGAACAGGATATTCAACCTGATGTATTAGCAGAGAATATAACAGTCGTTGATCAAGAATTAATTCAATCGCTGAACCTTCCAGAGATTAATACTGACGAAGTAGAAAACTCACAAGGAAAAATTAGTGCTTGTTACGCTCCAAATACCACACAATTAATTAATTGTTTAAATGGTTTTGGTGCCAATCCTCCAAGTGGAAGTTGCCAAGAAAAAAATATAAACTTAGTTGCCTTCCCAGTCAATATGTTGCCTTACGACTACCCTATGAATTCCTATGAGGTTGCCTTTACATACATCTACATTATCAATTTTCTAAATGGATTTGCCTTCAATTGTTTTAAAGGGCAAACCGCAGCAAATGCCAATCTCCAATTTACTTATGACCCTGGGTTCTTGGAAGAAGATTTTATTCTTATTGAAGGGGTTTATTATTGTTGCAATTAAGTCTCCTTTTAATTAACCAACCTCTTAAATTTATTTCATCATGAAACACATTATTTTATTTTTTATCGGCTTAGCTATTGTTTCTATTGTTGCCTGTGAGCAAGAACAAATGCCTACACAAAGCTATCCTGAGCAGCTAACAGTTATTGACAGTGAAGTAATTAAGTCACTTCATCCCAATGGACTTGATGCCTCAAACTTAGAGGAGAACTCTAGTCGCATATCTGCTAAGTCAAACTGTTCTGCTACTACTCCTGAGCAACTCACTGCTTGTTTTAATGGATTTGGGAACCATACTCCTTCACCAGGAAGTAGTTGCCAGCCTGCCAATATGGATGCTGTTGGGTTTACGATGAATATTTTCCCTTATCCGTTGCCAAACGGCGCATGGGATGTAAAAAGAAATTACCTTTTTATTTTGCGGGTATTAGATGACTATGTTGTCAATTGTGGACAAGGACAATCACTTGGACTTCCTAACTTTCAGTTTACTTATCACCCTGAGTGGGACATGATTATCGTAGAAGGAGAGTACCATTGTTGTGATGATTAATCTTAACTCATCATACATATTCATTAAATACTAGGATACGACTGTATCAAACATAGTTTGATGCAGTTGTATCTTCTCTTGCCTCCTCAGCTAACACACTATTTCCGTTTATTTACAACAGGTTATATTCACACATCAAAAACCCAACAAAAAACTAATAACCAATCATTTATACAACAAAACATAAATCACTTTAATGGAAATCCAACTGATTTTTTTCATTTTCTGTATTTGATGACTTAGTAGGAGAATTATATCTTTAACGATACAATCCTTCTATTAAAAAACTAAATACAAGCAGCTATGTACAAGATCATTCACTTTTTCACCTTTATCCTCCTTTTCTTTTTTTTATTAAGCAGTAACTATTCATGGGGACAGTGCGACTATTTTGCGACTATTTCAGCTACTGTTGACCCCAATTATATTACGGACAATAGCACAATCGTAGATTTTGATTTAGACTTGTTAAATACACCTCATGCAGCAGATTATAATGCTGTTAGTATAGAAGCAACATTCAAAGGAGATTTAACATGGAAAGTAAATTTTAATGCACTCATGGGTGAATTAGGGTGGTCACTTGCTAATTTGGATACCACAAAAATAGCAACTGGATACAAAGTAGCTACTTACAGATTTACCTTATATCCAATAGAAAATATTGACTTTTCTGGTGGTGACGCAAGGGGAATGGGGAATAATAATATAGGCTTTCCTATTAATCAAAGTGCGATGATTCAAATTGATTTTGGAGGAAAAGAATCAAGATGCGGCACTCAGTGTAATAGAAGAGAAGTCATTATAGAAAAGGGAACTATTGTTAAAAATTTTCTAGGGAAGCTATGTTGTACGTTTATTAATGCTTATACCGCGTCTTCTATTTGTATCAATTATGGCCCTTGTGATTATGGTTCTACAAAAACAGACATCACCACCAACAATTCAAGCAATTCCTCTTTCCACATTTTCCCTAATCCCATTCAAAACAAAGCTATTCTCTCCTTACACAACTCAAAATCACAATTAATTGAAATATACAACTTTCAAGGACAATTAGTAAAACAAATAAAATGCCCTCCCAATCAACAACAATTAATCATAGAGGTATCTGATCTTCCACAAGGAACTTATATCATCCGTAACCATCACCACACCCAAAAAATTAGCATCATCAAATAACATAGCTGTTACCCCTCCCTAACAAGGCAAGCAATGGTTTGTCTTGTTAGTACTCTTCTAACTCCTCCAATTTCTCCAAAATCCACCTCCTATAAGCAATGCCTTTTGTTTGTTCTAATTTCTCTCTTAACAAATGGGTATCATATTGATACACATTCTTCGCATCAAAAATCTTTTTCGCAAACCAAATAAAGTTCAATAAAGCTTCTTTATTAGCAGCCGACATCACCTTATTCCGTCTTAAAAAAGTAGAGAAACTATTTACAGTATCATAAAAAACATTTTCATACCCCTCTAACTCAAAATAACACTGTAAGCGCAACCTTCGCTCCATTAGTTTATGGTACAACAACACAAAATGTCCAGCTATCAGTAACTCTAAAACCTCCACATATCTTTTCTGAAAAAATCGAATAGTTGCCTTATTAATCAACACCGTATTCTCTCGATTTTCACCCATTAAATGAACGCTATACATATCAATAAAACCCGCTGCCCATTTATATTCTCTCAAAAAACAAGCAACAGTCACAATGTTTTGAAAGGCTCCATTCTCAAAAATCCCATTTTCCTCAAAAGCCTTATTCGCAATTCCCAACTGATACACTTCAAACTGATCCTGATACAATTCAAGATGTCCCTGTCTACACAGAATAGTCCCATAATTCACCAAATAAACAATTAAATCTCCTAGTTCATGGCTCGTAAAAACAGAAATATGTTGAAAAACAAGCTCTTTTAAATGATAGTAATACCCCTTATTAATCTGGTCTTTTTCCTGCATCATTTTCAACACCCAAAAATAAATTTGGCAATACACCTCCTCCTTAAATATAGCCTGACCTTCCCACTTTACAATATCATTCAAAAAACGATTACTAAACTCCTTATTTACAATAGTCTGCCTATTAAGTACTTCTGTCGAATACTTTAACTTAGCACTCACATAATACAAGTCCAAATATTCCAACACATATTCTAAACTACTTTCCGAAGGTGCCTCTTTAAGCGTTGAAGGATGTGCATTTATCTGAATATTTTTATCCAACTGAAACCGATAATAATTAACATCCCGAACCATGCTACTTTTCACCTCTTGATCCATCGCTTTTAATAAACTAAAAAACGCTTTGTCTAAATTACGTTCTTTAAACTCATCCAATAATGCTCGCCCTCGAAGCTCCTCATTACGCGCTAAGTTCTTGAACAAAAAAAAGTTTTCGATATGCAAACACAAAATAGACATCACACTTAATATCCGTTTGGCATTAAAGGTACGTTCATTCGGAAATAACTTCTTATACACCTTCTCTTTAGCCAAACGAGGAGATTCAAAATCTGGCTGTATTTTACGTATTATTTCCAACAAATCAAGCACTTTAACATCCTTAATCTTCACAAAACCACTCTCCAAATACTTTCGCAACTCCCGCCACTCCGATTTCTCAAATGTTTTCAGATAATCTAACAATTTACTTTTATGCATTAAAAAAGGCTTCAATATCAAAAAAACATACAATGTATTGCGAAATGTAAGCATTTTCTACGAAACTCAAAAAGTATTTTTTTCTATCTTTAATAGATTATATGATGGGCGTGTCCTTTTTTCGCCTCATCTGTCAATGCTTGAACGCATCG
This sequence comes from Bacteroidota bacterium, assembly GCA_020629895.1. Classification (GTDB taxonomy): domain Bacteria; phylum Bacteroidota; class Bacteroidia; order Chitinophagales; family UBA2359; genus JAHDHP01. The sequence goes on along the minus strand of JAHDCM010000239.1, from coordinate 199 downwards.
ACAGATGAAGCGAAAAAAGGTCGGGCTATCCACTTGTAGTCGGCTTCGCAGGCACTTGTTTAGCATAGTCCTAGCGGTGTCTTCCTTCGTCAGCCCCGCTAGTCCTTGCTTCACAAAGTCCCTGCAAAGCCAAGCTACCGTTACTATCCCTCACGCGGTAGACGATGGAACGATTTACGATTAAACGTCCGACGGAGCT
>JAHDCM010000238.1 GCA_020629895.1 Bacteroidota bacterium | reverse complement strand
AGGCTGGCGGAATCGTCCAATAGCATTTAACTTTTTGTATATTCGGCTATTCAAAAGCATCGTCAGCCCCATCCACATCGTCTATACCCCAAGAAACGAGACTGTTAAAAATAATCCCTACTGATATGACCTCCATTTCAAAGTATATTGCTCTATTCACCATTTCTTATTATTTAATAGGACTTGGCTGTACCCACCAATCAAAAGATTTACCAATACCCACAGCAAAAAAAGCAAAGAAACTCAAGCCACTACCAGGCTTTTTACAACAACGTATTGCTGGGGTAGATGGTGTAAATTATGCGCGTTATGAAGCAGCCTTAGAACAAGCCTTATTGGATCGGACAATTAATAAAGAAAAAAAAGACCTCCCAGAATGGCAATCGCTTGGCCCTCTCAATATTGGTGGCCGTGTAACTGATATTGCCATACATCCACAAGATGAGCAAACGATTTATGTGGCAGGGGCTTCAGGTGGCGTTTTCAAGCTTACCGAAATGGGCGAACAGATGACTCCCATTTTTGATGAGCAAAAAAGCTTATCTATTGGTGATATTGCGATTGCTCCTTCCAATAAAAATATATTGTACGTTGGTACTGGTGAAGCGAATGCAGGAGGAGGTTCTATCACTTATGATGGAATTGGTATTTTTAAGTCAACCAATGCAGGTGAAACATGGAGCCATATAGGCTTGGATAATACACGTAATATTGGGCGTATAGTGGTAGACCCTAAAGACCCTAATCGGGTGTATGTAGGAGCAATGGGTAGTTTGTTTAAAGATAACCCTGAAAGAGGTGTTTTTCGCTCAGTCGATGGGGGAGAAACTTGGGAACATGTTCTTGGCTTAACCGACTCTACGGGCTGTATCGACCTCATTGTTCACCCTACACAAGCCAATATATTATATGCGAGTATGTGGGAACGCGTGCGCCGTCCTGATCGAAGAAAATACGGGGGAGCAAGTTGTGGCTTATATCGCTCTAAAGATGGAGGCACTACTTGGGAAGAAATGACGAATGGCTTGCCTCAATCCGATTTAGGCCGTATTGGCATCTCACAATGCAAAGCCCAACCCAATATTTTATATGCTATTTATGCCGACGAATCTGGCGATTTTAAAGGGATTTTTAAAACCACAAATGGAGGCAAAAAGTGGTTTCAGATTTATGACAAACAACTCACACAAATGTATGCCTCCTATGGCTGGTGGTTTGGTAATATACGTGTTGATCCGCACGACCCAGATGTCATTTATGCACTTGGTTTAGATGTTTATAAATCGGAAGACGGGGGGCTTAGTTGGCAAAATATATCCCAAAACGCTGTTCATTACGACCAACATGCGATGCAAATTCTCGAATCGAATCCACAAATCGCATTTTTAGGAAATGATGGGGGTTTGTATATGACACAAAATGGAGGAGAAGAATGGCTCCACTATCCTTATCTCCCTATTACTCAATTTTATACCTGCAAATTTCACCCTACCGATTCAAATCAGCTTTTTGGGGGCAGTCAGGACAATGGCGTATTACGCAGTGTTTCCATCAAAGATCAACAATGGAATATGATGCATGATGGCGATGGGATGGAAGTATTGGTTGATCCAAATAATCCAAAGCTCGTTTATGCTTCTTATCAATACGGGCAGTTCTCTCGCTCACTAGATGGTGGTGAACAATTTATAGATGCAACTTGGGGCATTGCGGAAGAAGACCCTAAGAACTGGAATACCCCTGTGGTAATGGATCCTGTCAACTCGCAAGTATTTTATTATGGAACCAATCGCCTTTATCGAAGTGAAAATGGAGCAGCTAGTTGGCAAGTGATTAGCCCTCCTTTTACCAAAACATATCAAAACAATGGTTCTATTCTTTCTAGTTCTATTGTGTATGGTACCATTACTACCATAGCCATTGCAGCTAACAATAATCAAGTAATTTACATTGGCACTGACGATGGGCAGGTTTTCGCCTCCTTTGATGGAGGGGTAGGTTGGACAGATGTCGGTACTCATTTACCCAATAAATGGGTAAGCCGTATTGCCATAGACCCTACTGATTACAAAAAAGTGTACCTCAGTTTTTCGGGTTATCGCAAAGCCGATGAAGGGGCTTATGTGTTCCAAAGCCAAGACAATGGACAACATTGGACCGATATCACCAATAATTTGCCTCAAGCACCTGTCAATGATCTGCTTATTGATCCTCAACAACCCAATATACTATATATCGCTACCGATGTAGGCGTTTATCAAGGAGACATACATCAACAAAAGTGGCAACTCTTAGGTAATGGCTTACCCATTGTTCCCGTTACCGACCTTGATTTGCACAAAGCAAGTCGCAAACTAGCTGCCGCCACTTATGGACGCTCTATATATCAGCTAGATTTGCCCTAATAATCCAAAAGACCGTATTACTTTTAGGCGTATTAAGCACAAATTTACTATCTTGCAAGCTGTACTGATAATTGTTATATGAAAGCCTTTTGTTATCAGTCAGATTCTGATTTAAACACTTAGCTAATTCATTGAAAAGGGATACATTTTCTACTTATTAGAAAATGTACAACAGACAATCAACGACTTATTGACCCCATTTCAACAAGTTATTGAACACTTGACATACAACAAAACTGTTTCAATGAAAATAGCCGTACAACTTACTGGATTATTTTTCCTACTTTTTTATATATCCGCTTGTAGCACACAAAACTACAAAGCGTATCCGCGCAAGAGTTTTAGTAGCTATAATGCTCCTGATACGCCCGATTACAGTCGAGAAGATAATTGGGCAGCCGCGCCTTTTAAGCGAGATCGTGCTGATCGCGTTCCCGATCCTTCTATTAAAAATCGCCAAGAAGAAGCAAAAGCAGATGTCTTTTTTGTGCATACCACTACCTATCTAGGCGAAAAAGGGCAAGGTACTTGGAACGCACCTATTAATAATGAACTACTCAATCAAAAAACGGATGAGTTAGCCATCACTTGTCAAGCAAGTGCATTTAATGGAGCTGGACGTATTTTCGCTCCACGTTACCGTCAAGCACACCTACATGCTTTTGATGACCGAGATACCGAGTCGGCCGTATCAGCCTTAGAACTAGCATACTTCGACATACAGACTGCTTTTGAGTATTATCTCGAAAATTATAATGAAGGTCGGCCTATTATTATTGCCGCACATGGACAAGGAAGCCAGCACGCACTTCGTATTTTACAAGATTTTTTTGATGGGCAAGATTTGCAAAAAAAACTGGTGGCTGCTTACCTAGTTGGAGAATCTGTATCGGCTAGTGCCTTTACGACCTTACAGCCTTGTGAGAATGCGACACAAACGCAATGTTATTGTAGCTGGCAAAGCTATATCCGCGATTACTTCCCTCCTAATCACGAATCACGCCCCATAGATGTGATATGTCATAATCCATTAACCTGGGAACTAAATGATCTATTTGTAGATGCTGACCAAAATCAAGGTGGTGTGCTTTGGAAATTTGAACGTATCATTCCTAATATGACTGATGCACAAGTGAAGGAAGGTATTTTATGGATTAGTAAGCCCAAAGCTTTGTTAGGAACAAAGGGAAAACGCAAAGATTTTCGAAAAGTGGATTATCACTTGTTTTATATGAATATTCGCCTTAATGCCCAACAACGGGTTGGTACTTATTTTGAAAATAAACAAGAACAGATTATTTCATCAGTGCCACGAAAGAAATGAGTAAGGAATGATGAAAAAGCAAACGCCTCAAAATCTACGATCTTGAGGCGTTTGCAATGTACTGTTTTATAACCTACACGACTACTTTTTTACTTTAATATAAGTTCCTGCTTTCAAAGAAGACTTTGAACGTAAGCCATTTTTACTCATCAAGCCACTTACTGTATTTTTAGGAAATTTGCGGGTAATTCCCCATAAAGTATCTCCACTACGTACCTTATAAGATACCCAACCGCTTCCTGATGAGGAAGAAGATGTACTTTTCTTACCATATACTTTTAATCGTTGTCCAGATCGAATCGTAGAGCTACGTAAGCCATTCCAACGTTTTAGATCACTAACACGGACTCCATAACGCGAGGCGATCTTCCCTAAATTATCTCCTCTACGCACTGTGTAATAACTTGCTTTCTTTCCACTACTACCATAACTTCTACTACTTGACTTCGACATAGAATTTGCCGTTTTTATCTGCATCTCAGAGCTTCTCATTTCTGCATAGATCGAATATTGGTTATCGCGGAAGGCCCATTTTTGGCTTTCAGGAATACGTAAAGAAAAACGAGTACCAGAAGGAATCACCCGATTTTTCACACTAGGATTAAGAAAATCTAATTGTACAACTGGTATTCCTAATTGTTTAGCTACTACATCAAAATGTAAAGGTCCACGCACATTTACGGTGTCAGACTCCATGTGTGCATGCGGAAAAGGAATGGCATAAGAAGCATATAAATTATGTTCGTAATGGAAATTCATCCAATACACACAAGCAATAAAGGCAGGTACATAACCTCTCGTTTCTTTTGGAAGATATTTTCTAATTTCCCAAAATGTACGCTTACCACCAGAGCGACGAATAGCTTTATTTACATTACCAGGCCCACAGTTATAGGCTGCAATGGCTAGATACCAATCACCATATCTATTGTGTAAATCACGTAAAAAACGAGCTGCTGCTACAGATGCTTTATAAGGATCACGACGCTCATCAATTTGCGAACCTACTTTTAAGCCATATAATTTGCCTGTACTTGGCATAAACTGCCATAAACCAACAGCACCTGCTCGTGAGACAGCTCTAGGATCAAGTGCCGACTCTACTACTGCTAAATATTTTAATTCTCTGGGTAAGCCGTACTGTAATAATACATCTTCAAAAATGGGAAAATACACATCTTGATACGCTAAGACTCGCTCGGATAAGTCTCGCTTTTTTTGTGTATAGACATGGATAAAGTTACGAATGGTACCATCGAACCTAAGTGGGATACGAGAAGAGATAGATCGTACACGGCTGCCATATTCCGCATCTGAAAAAGTAGGAGCATACGATTTAGAGGTTCCACTTGGACGGTATATAGTGTTCGCGGTGTTATTACCAGAGGAATAAAGTGGTGTATAAACTCTTCCAGTAGTCGTTTTTCTTGAGGGGGAAGTACTAGTACTTGTTGTATTATTTAGATTAGGAGTTACAGGTGGGGTAAGGGTATATGCATCACTAATGCCTGGGGTAGCTGTAATACCTGATGAGGTAGTATTACTGATAGAACCCTCATTTTTAGAATAACTGAGTTTGTTTAGTTGCTCGGCACCAACAGGAGCATAATTTACTCTAATTACTGTTTTTTCTACCCCATTTTCAATGGTGGTAGTCGTCGTCTCAGTACGGGTATAAAGTCCGTTAGAAACACCATACTTCAAACCTGTGTCGGGGTCTAAACTAGTTCCAATGATTCCTCCTTCTGTTGAATTAGTAGTGGTACTCGAACTAGTAGAGGTAGTAGCATTTGAATGATTAGAGCCATTTGTGGTAGGAGCTGGCACAGGAGTTGGGGTACGTGTAGTAGTCGTAGTTGAAATACCATATTTGGGTATAGAAGTTGGATGTTGAGCAAATAATGAATAAGCACTACCCAAAAAAACGAATAGTATGATGAATGACGTTAATAGTCGCATAAGTTTCATAATTAAATGTAGTAAACAAAATAGTCAAGCTTTGTCTTGAAATGTATAAATAACCATACCAAAAAAATGAGGGCGATATACACATAAGGTTTCATTATCACACTTTGGTAAGCTAGATAGGTTAGTTATGGGGGAAAAGGCTTTATCGGAAAACAAATCCTAACGGATTATTTGGTAAGATAACTCTCACACTAATTTAGTCCTTTTTTTAGTAGTAAAAGTTTAATGTGAGGTACATAATAAACGAAATAAAAATCGCTTTACAATGAAGTGTTATAGAATCGCTTAAAAATAAGCAAAATCAATGGTTAGCAAAAATAATTTTCACACTAATAACAAGGTAAAAGCTTAATAGCTAATGTTATTACAGTAATCCGACTTGATTCTTTGTATATTTGTAGTAAATTAAGGCAAAGTATGGATAATTCTGCTTAATTATACATTAAAAAACACTTTCATGAATTCTACCGCCATTGCTACCACCTCCCCTACCCAACTTTCTAGTCCTGCCATTAATAAGTTTATAGAACGGGCGCGCAATCCTTTTTT